>CAZEUQ010000006.1:0-20780 GCA_964515125.1 uncultured Candidatus Peribacteria bacterium | reverse complement strand
AGAGAAGGCCGAGGAAACGTACAGGCGCATCAATAAGATGGAGCCGTACAACGATGGCGTGAAGGAGAAATTGTCGGCGCTTGCTAATGCCTAAAATCACCTTCCACCATTCTGGCGATCAAGTCACCATTGTTGAAGCTGAAAAAGGCCAATCGATCCTGCAGATTGCACTGGATAATGACATCCCGATGGAACATGCTTGCGGAGGAAATGGCTTCTGTACAACATGCATGTGTCAGGTACGAAAAGGAATGAATCAACTCTCTCAACGCAATGATCGGGAAGAAAACATGGGGATTATGGAAGATCCGAAGCGGCTTAGTTGTCAGGCGGTCGTTGAGGGCAACGCAGAGATTGAGCTGGACGTCACCGAATATTAAAAATTGTGATAGTCTCCTCTCCATGTCCTCTCTCCTCTCCATTACGAATCTACGGGTATCTGTCGACAAGGAATCGATCCTGAAAGGAATCGATCTGTCTGTACAAGCCGGTGAAATTCACGCTGTCATGGGACCCAATGGATCTGGGAAATCAACCCTCGTGAATTCGCTCATGGGGCACCCCAAATATACGGTGGATGAAGGAGCGATTGAATTCAAGGGCGAAGATCTGCTCGCCATGGCGCCTGATGCGCGGGCGCGGGCCGGAATGTTTCTGGCTTTTCAATACCCCAAAGAAATTGCAGGGGTCACACTTCGGAATTTTCTCTTTGCAGCGTACGAAGCACAGATGCAGGCGCGAGACCCGAAGGACAAAAAAATGTCTCCCATTAAATTTAAAGCACTGTTGGAAGAAGAAATGAAAACATTGAAGATGGACCCTCTCTTTGCAGAGCGTTTTGTAAATAAAGGATTCAGCGGAGGCGAGAAGAAGAAAGCAGAAGTGTTGCAGATGCACATCCTCAAACCACATCTAGCACTGCTGGATGAAACAGATTCGGGGCTCGATGTAGACGCCCTCAAGATTGTTGCAGATGGTGTGAACGCACTGCGCTCACCGCACTTCTCTGCTGTCATTGTTACGCACTACGCGCGCATTCTGGAGTACATCACGCCCGATTTCGTCCATGTGATGATACGAGGAAAGATTGTGGAAAGCGGTGATGCCTCCTTTGCAAGGAAATTAGAAAAAGAAGGATATGAGAAATACGGTGTTCATGAAACATCGATGAAGCTCGATGTAGGAAACTAATCCCCTCGCTAACCACTATCCACTTTTCTTGTAACCTTTTCCCATTTCCCTCGTAAGACAGAGTACTCTACCATTCTTCTACTATGACTGACTCCACTCTCACCATTCGTCCACCGTTGTGGCTTCCAATCGTCGTCGTACTCATTGCAGCCGGCGCATACATCTACGGCCAGCAACTTTCTTCGGACGCTGTCCGGGCAAAGGATAACCCGGCGATGATCGCTGTGGATGGAACCGGCAAAGCATCTGTCTCTCCCGACATAGCTATTCTGATGTTTGGCGTCGATACGCAGCGTCAACCAACTGCAAAGGCTGCTATGAACCTACTTGGCAAGAATATGCAATCGGTGATGGACGCCATACAGGCAAAAGGCGTAAAAAAAGAAGACATTCAATTGCAGTCACTCTCTCTCAATCCTGAATATGACTGGACGACAAATCAGCAGGTTCTTCGTGGTTACCGCGCAACACAGAATGTGCGTGTAAAGGTTCGCGATTTGGATCTTTCCGGTGATGTTCTCGCCGCAGCAACAGAAGCCGGTTCTAACCAGATCGGGGGCGTTGACATCACGGTAGATAACCCAGATGCTGCAAAAGCGAAAGCCCGCGCGGAGGCAATTATGAATGCGAAGGCGAAGGCGAAGAAGCTCGCAGATGAACTAGGTGTGAAGATTGTTCGTATGACATCGTTTAGTGAGGGTGGCGGTGCGTATCCTCCCATTATGTATGACAAAGCGATGATGGTGGAAGGTCGTGGCATGGGTGGAGATGTTGCATCGACCCCCATCCCAACAGGTGATCAGGAAATTTCCGTGAGCGTTAATATTTCGTACGAGGTCGAATAACGAATTTCCCCTTCTCTCATGACACAACAGCTCAAATCCGCCCTTCTTGTTCCAATGGCCATTACGCTCCTTGGTGGTGCGATCTATCTGACTGGTAAAACGATGGAAGTGCACAGCCAATCTCGTGAAACAATTTCCGTCACAGGAACTGGAAAGGTCAGCGGCAAGCCAGATATCGCAGTCTTGCAGTTTGGCGTCAATACTGGTCGTCAGGCCTCCGCACAACGGGCTCTTACGGTGCTCGCACAGAATATGGACAAAATCACACAGACTATGATCGAATTCGGGGTAGACACGGAAGACATTGCAACACAATCACTATGGCTTAACCCCGCCTTCGACTGGATTGACGGCCAGCAGATCTCCAAAGGATTCGAAGCGACGCAAAATGTGAATGTCAAAGTGCGGGACTTGGAAAAAATCGGCAACATCCTTACAAAAGCGGCGGGAGCGGGTGCAAATCAAATCGGCGGTGTTACTCTCACGATCGATAATCCGGAGGATGTTCGCGCACAAGCACGTGAAATTGCTCTCAAGAACGCACGCACGAAAGCAGATGCGCTTTCGAAGCAACTTGGTGTTCGACTTGGGAAGGTTGTGTCCTATACCGACGGCGTTGTGGGTGCGTATGACAACCCTGCCATGATGGGTGGAGTCGGTATGGGTGGAGGTGGTGGCGCCGATCTTTCCGTTCCGACAGGAAGCCAGGATGTTATTGTGAATGTCACGGTAAGTTACGAGATTCGGTAGCAACCGATTATTTTTTTCTTGCAGATAAACGCCTGTCAATTTCCGCTAGTAGATCTCCCAGCGTCCAACGAGTATTTGTGATATTTAAAATGGTCCGAAGTTGTTGTGAAAACTGACTTCGGATATACCATCCAGCGCCAGATTGAAGCTCGATAACAGGTGGCACTTCCTTCTTCTCCGGATTTAACACCATCGATACCGCCTGAATTAATTGTCCGTGCGTATTGAGCGTCATTTCTTTTGAAGCATGAGCGGAAAGAAGTGTTCGGAGTTGCTGCATCGCTCTTTCCATTCTCTCGGCTTCCATCTTTTCTTCTCTTACTACCCTGGCTGTTATATTTTCCGCTTTCATAGTAGAATTTTCTCAGGAAAACTTCTACTGTCAAGGAATCAATTTCCATTCATTCCTCTTGTTTCAATGCCTGCCGATACACCCATCTTTGCCGGCCTCAAGCGCTCCGTATTTGATGAAGCAAATCCCACGCCGTATCTCAAGGGAATTAAAAAGGGGCTCTCTGAAGAGTTGATCCGGCAGATCAGTAGCGACAAACACGAACCGGAATGGATGCTGGAACATCGCCTCAAGAGTTACAGGATTTTTCTAGAGAAGGAACTTCCTCTGTGGGGACCCGATCTGTCCGCATTAGATCTCAGCGACATCATCTACTACGCAAAGCCAGGCACGACTGAAACGGATGACTGGGGGGAAGTCCCAGAAGAGATCCGCCGTGTGTACGATCGACTTGGAATCCCCGAGGCGGAACGAAAGATGCTCGCAGGTGTTGGTGCGCAGTATGAAAGTGAGGTTGTGTATCACAATTTAAAAAAAGAGTGGGAAGAATTGGGTGTTATTTTTTTGGATATGGATGACGCGCTGGAATTGCATGGAGATTTGGTGAAGCAATACTTCATGAAGTGCGTGCCCCCGACAGATCACAAGTTTGCGGCTTTGCATGGGGCTGTCTGGAGTGGCGGGACATTCCTCTACATTCCAAAAAACGTGCACGTTCGTGATCCCTTGCAAGCGTACTTCCGCATGAATGCGAAAAATATGGGACAATTTGAACACACGCTTATTGTTGTGGAGGAAGGTGCCGACGTTCACTACATCGAAGGATGTTCTGCACCGAAATATGGATCCCACGCACTCCATGCTGGACTTGTGGAAGTGTTTGTAAAGCCCGGAGCAAAGGCCCGTTACAGTTCGGTCGAAAACTGGAGCCGCGATACGTATAACCTCAACACCAAACGTGCCATCGTAGAGAAGGATGCGACCATGGAGTGGATTGGAGGGAACATGGGAAGCGGCGTTACGATGTTGTACCCGTGTTCGATCCTCGTCGGCGAAGGTGCACGGTGCGATCATCTGGCGATTGCCTTTGCAAACGAAGGACAATGGCAAGACACCGGCGCGAAAGTGATTCACAACGCGCCGCATACATCGAGCAAGGTCGTGAGTAAATCGATCAGCAAAGGAGGCGGTGTCGCCGTCTATCGGGGATTGCTTTCCATTGCGCCCCACGCGCGCGATTGCACCGCAAACGTGGAATGCGATGCTCTTCTGCTGGATGAAATGAGCAGGACAGACACCATTCCCGATATCAAAATTCGCAATAATGATGTGACCATCGCGCATGAGGCGACGGTCGGAAAGCTGAGTGAGGAGGATGTGTTCTACTTGATGAGTCGCGGCATTTCGAAGGAAGAAGCGAAAGCGATGATCGTGAACGGGTTCATTGAACCGATCGTTCGAAACCTTCCGCTTGAGTACGCAGTCGAAATGAATAGATTGATCGAACTGGAGATGGAAGGATCTGTTGGCTAATCTTCCAATAGTTTATCTATTTTTCCATATGCTTCTCGCCTGAGAGCACTAATAGCTTTTACATCGAATGCATTTATCTCGGATCTCCTCTTTAAATGATCTTGAAGTACCTCATTTGCTTCTTCTTGCTTATCACTTTTAACATTGCGAAGCATAAAAACCGATGAGCCATTTGAATTAAAGACGTCCTCAATTTTCCCCTGCGCCTCTGCACTTAGCCCTGCAATATAATCTGCAATGTGAGGTCTCACCTCTCGCACTCGAGCGATACTTACCTGGAAAGGATCCCCACTCGGAGTTTCAGCTGAACGGCCGATTTCTATTTCAAAACCTTTTGGAGAAGGATCACTCATATAGACTATTATAGCATAAAAGTTAAAATCGAGCAATATTGTATTGGTCTGCCTGTATACTCCCTTTCGATGTCCGTCCGCCTCATTGCAGGGTCCACCGCATGGCAACTTGCCAGTCAGCTTGTCATGGCGGCGCTTTCGATTCTTACCGTCAAGTTCGTTGCCATCGGCCTCAGTAAAGAATTGGCCGGAAACTACAACTCCGCATACGGCTACCTTCAGTTGTTCGGCATCCTTGCCGATTTTGGGCTCTATGCATTTGCCGTCCGTGAACTTGCAGCATCGAAACACCGAGAAGAAACCCTCGGCACACTCGCCGTCATCCGCATCATCACCGTTGTCCTCTCTTTTGGACTTGCCTTGATTCTTGCATGGTCGATTCCGGGGTGGAGGTCTTCTCCGCTTTCGGTTGGTATCACCATCGCTGCAACGGTTCCTGTCTTTACACTCCTTGCAGGCATTCTGCGTACGGTGTTTCAGGTGACCTACAAAATGCATTTTGTTTTTATTGCAGAAGTTGGGCAGAGAATTCTTACGGCAGGATGCATCGGTGCATTTATCTTCTATGGAATTCGGTCAAGTACCGATACCTCTATCTATAACTCCTTCCTTGCGATTGGCGGAATCGGTGCGGCGTTTCTGCTCCTTGCTTCCCTCGTCGCATCGCATCGACTTATTCCTCTGCATCTTCATTTTGACCGCGTCTTTTTTCAAAAAGTTTTGCGGAGTGCCTTCCCCTACGGCATCGCCTTCCTCTGTATTGCCATCTACCGGCAGCTGGATGTGACGTTGATTGCCCTTCTCCGCCCGGATTACGAAATCCAAAATGCATATTATGGCTTCGTACTGCGCATGACGGAGATGGGCTACTTAATCCCCACATTCTTACTGAACTCGACCTTGCCCCTCCTTTCGGAGCGTGCATCTCCGGATGGCATCCTAAAAAAAGTCTTTTTGATTATTCTTACATTGGGATCCATCAGTGCTTTATTTTCACTATTTTGGGCACGGCCTCTCATTGAACTTATGACGACATCGTCGTACTTGGCAACGGCGGACCATGCTGGCTCCGACACTGCCCTCGCTCTCTTGAGCATCCCTCTCTTTTTAAACGGCATCATTCTGATGAGTTTCTATTCTATGTTGTCTCGACATCATTGGAAGTCTCTTGTTATCTCGATGCTCATTGGGGCAACGGTAAGCATTGTCCTCAACATCCTCCTGATCCCTCGGTTTGGATTCATCGGTGCAACGTACACATCTATCACTGTACACATTCTGCTTGCACTTCTCTTGTGGCCACAAAGCCAGAAGATTCTTCCTGTCCGCATGCCAATGGAGTGGGTACTACGCTGGCTTTCTTTTACGGTTCTCTTTGCTGCCATTTTATTTCTCTTTAAGCCATTTTTAACGTCGATGGGAATGACGATCATCGGGCTCGGGCTCATGAGCATCATGATGCTCATGCTTTTGAATGGGTGTGGATACCGCTCTATGCTTATAAAGAGCCCTTCATAGAGCCATCTTACTGCTTTTAAGAGAATCCTGAATCTTGCGCAAAACGGCATTTTTTGCTATACTAAGGAGAAATATGAACACAAAAATAACCATCGCCCTTGTCCTTCTTGCCTTAAGTTCCTTGGGGTCTGTTGTGCTTGCACAGAGTCCGAGTAGTCCTTCGAATGTGACGGGTATTGCCGCTGTGTACGAAAACGGAACGGTGACGGTTCGCTGGAGTGCGGCAACCGATGCGGCGGGCATTAGCTCCTACCGTATTTACTTTAGTCGTGTCTCTATCCTTCAGAATGCCGGTGATTACGACGATTTTGAACAGACCATGGGCCCAGACACCAGCTACACATTTACAAAGCCTCCGTACACGGGGCAGTCTCTCTATTTTTCTGTCCTCGCTGTAAATAGCGCGGGCGTTGAGAGTGATGCATTCGTTGAGGAGGCACATGTGGATGTTCCTGGTACGTCATCCTCTGAACAATCTTCGCTATCGCTCCCATCTGGCTTTACCGATTCCAGTGCATCCTCGGAGAGTGCCATGAGCTCTCCTTCTGCACTTCCACTCCTTCTTACACAAGCTGTGAGCATGTCTTCGACGGGTGTTGCTCTTGTGTTTTCTCAACCACTTAACGAGCAGTCCATCATGTTACCCGCAGAATTTGTGATTCTTGATGGATCTGGTGCTCGTCTTATGGTGCAAGCCGGTATCTATAAGGGAAACGTGATTGAGCTAACAACAGATCCTCAGCGAAACGGCACGGTGTACATCGTTGCGTCCATCATGGGTGCACTTCAAAGCGCCGCAGGTGCCCCTTACGTTGCCGGTTCTCCTGTTACTTTCGTGGGGCAGGGAATGGCTATGAGTCAACCACCACAGGACCTTACCCCTCCAGAGGATGTGCCAACGATTCAAATTTCACCTATGAAACAAAAGGATGGAACATATGATGTTCGTGTGTCATGGGCACCAAGTTTGAATGGTGCCGGTGACCTTGCGGAGTATCTTTTATCTATTACTCGTGATGGCGTGACATCATCTCCTGTTACACCCGTTGCAGGAACGGTGACAAACGTTGCGTACTCCCACATAGCCCCTGGCCCCTTCGGCGTTCGCGTACAGACGAAGGACCAGGCAGGAAATATTTCGGAAGGATCTGTAAGTATTGTGACGCTTCCAGCATCTTCACTGCCACACACGGGAGTTGGCCTCATTGGCGTTGCGCTCGTCTCTGGTGCCGTTGCTGGACGCACATTGATGCGAAAGAGAGCCATCGCGTAATATTCGCCACACCATCATCTTTGTAAGTCGGCATCCTCTTTTTTACGAAAGAGAAGGTAGTCTTGCTCGCTATGCCAACGTCTTCTCGTCGCCAAATACTGGGGTGGTGCGCATGTCTGCTGATCGCAGGTGTGTTGATCGGCATGCATGTGTGGAGCCATCGTCCCGATGGTCGCGTGCACATTTTTTTTCTGGATATTGGTCAGGGTGATAGCGCACTCATCATCACGCCAAGTGGGAAACAAATAATGATTGATGGCGGGCCGGACTTAAAAACACTTGGGTATTTGGGATCTCACATGTCTTTTTTTGACCGTTCGATTGACCTCCTTATCTTGAGTCATCCCCATTTAGATCATGTTGCGAGTTTCCCAGAAATTCTTGCGCGGTACGATGTGGGGCGCTTTCTCTTTGCGGGAACAGCGTCCAAGACGGGCCGTTATAGAGCCGTTCTTCGCGAACTTGCAGACAATCATCCTCAAGCAATGATCGCTGAACCTGGTTCATCCGTCGATCTCGGTGACGGCATCACATTCGATGTCCTCTGGCCACCACGGAGTTGGTATGGCAAAGCGGTCTCCAACGAGAACAATGCATCGGTCACAGGAATTCTTCGATACAAAAACCACAGCGTCTTCTTTGTGGGTGATAGTGAACTACCTGTCGAGCGTGCGCTCCTGGCAATGCATACCGATCTTCATGCAGAAGTCCTTAAAGTCGGTCATCATGGGAGCGATACGTCGTCATCCGAACAATTCCTCCGCGCGGTTCGTCCGGATAGGGCTGTTATCTCCGTGGGAGAAGGAAATTCTTTCCATCATCCGAAGCAAGATGTCTTAAATCGGCTTGATCGACTTGGGATTCCGTATCAAAGGACCGATCGAGACGGAACGGTAGAAATTGTATGGGAGTAAAAAGGGCTTACAAAAAGGAAAAACACCGCATTTCGGCCTAGAACAGGACATCTAGAACCTCTACACTATTACCCGTGAAACCAATCGTCCTGCTCCTCATCGCCGGCCGCTCGAAGCGCTTTTGGCCGCTCGTGGAAAAATCCTTGTGGTCCATTGCCGGGAAGACAATCGTGGAACATCAAATCGACCGCCTTAAAATCGCTGGTCTTTCGGAGATTATTCTTGTGGGAGGAAAGCACAATCTTGCCGCAGTAAAAAAGTTGCTCCCTTCCGTTCAAACAATAGAGCAAAAAGATCTGGATCTTGGGATGCAAGGTGCCATGCTTTCTGCGCTGCCAATGTGTAAAGGGAAGCCCGTTCTTGTTGTAAGCGGGAACGACGTGATTGAGGCATCCGCGTATAAAGATCTTTTCACGGCAATGCAGAATAAAAAAATTGATGGGGCTATTCTCGCAAAGAGCGTATCAACGTACTTTCCTGGTGGATACATCAAATCGTCTGGGGGAAAGATCCAAGCGATCATCGAAAAGCCCGGTGCAGGAAAAGAGCCAAGTTCCCTCGTCAACATCGTTGCGCATGTTCATCGCGATAGCGGCGCACTCCTCCGGGTTCTTACAAAGATCTCTTCAAAGAATGATGATGGGTACGAGCGCGCACTCACCGAACTCTTCAAAACACATCACTATGTTCCTGTGCAATATGAAGGAACATGGCAACCGGTAAAGTACCCGTGGCACCTTCTGCCGCTCACAGACTCCCTTTTAAGGAACATTTCAAGGAGATCCACTCATCGCACAGCGAAGGTTCATGCGTCTGCGGTCGTTGAAGGTCCTGTCATCCTTTCAGAAGGGGTCCGTGTGCTTCCTCATGCAACGATTATCGGGCCATGCTTCATTGGGCCTCACACCGTTATTGGAAATAACACGCTCGTCCGTCACGCATCCATTGGTGCACACTGCGTGGTTGGGTACAATACAGAAATCGTACGATCTTCCATCGCGGACCATGTATGGACACACTCCAGTTACATCGGAGATTCCGTCATTGATGAAAATGTCGCATTCGGTGCGGGCTCCGTTACAGCAAACCTGCGACTGGATGAAGGAGAGATTGCCTCGCGCGTTTCCGACGATACACTTGCAACGGGACTGACAAAATTTGGCACGGCAATTGGTGCCAACACACGCATCGGTATTCATGTGAGCATTGCACCGGGCGTTAAGATCGGTGGGGGATCATTTATTGGATCTTCTGCATTTATTGCGAAGGATGTCCCCATAGATTCATTTGTAAAAAGTGAGCACGCGCGACTCGTCATCAAGCCGAATACTAAAAAAGCTCCACACCCTAAAAACCGCAATGAGTTCCGCAAAAAGTCTGGATTATAGAGGTGGAAGATTGACCCTCTTTTCCACAGTGACTGTGGAAAGGCTGAGTGGCTTTCTTGTGGTATCCCCATAAAGTCTCCCGATTCTTCCACATACCTGGCTCTCTTAAGCCAAAAAGTGCCTTTGGCTTGTAATACCATACTTTGCGGTATTTTCCACGAGTTTTCCACATCGGCTCAACATCAAACTTGTGTTCAGGGCGATTCAGTTTGGCTTCTTTTAGCGAGGTTGATGAGTACATTCTCTACTCTTCCACAATTTTCCCATAGTATTTCTTCATGAAAGATTCTTTTTTTCAATGTTCTCTACTATGACTATCTTTAGGAAAATACAGAATACTTTTTTCTAAGCAGCGCAAGATGATCTGGGAAAGTCCTTGCTTCTTTATGAGCACATACGCTTCAATACGGGCATGAAATTTTCCTGTCGAACCAGCGAACTTCTCACGGGCTTAAATCTTGTAAGTCGTGCCATAAGCAAACAGCAAACGCTACCGATCTTGGGAAACGTTCTTATTCACGCAGAAGGTAAGCGTTGCACTTTAAGCGGAACAAATCTAGAACTCTCCATCATTACAACATTTGATGCGCAAATTGAAAACGAAGGAGGTGTCACCGTTCCCGCAAAAGCAATTCTCAATTTTGTGCAATTTAACGAAGACGCAGAAATTCTTTTAGAGACAACAGAAGGCACACAACTTAAATGCAAATCGAAGAGAGCAAAGGCAACCATTGCGGGGGAGGCAGTCAGTGAATATCCCGTCATTAGCCCTATTGAAAGACAAACAACCTTTACGTTGCCGGTAGAGCCACTTCTCGATGCTTTGAATGCTGTCACCTTTGCGTGTGCCAAAACAACATCTCGCCCAGTTCTTTCGGGCGTGTATGTACGGCTGGAAAAAAATGAACTAATCCTCGTTGCAACGGATAGTTATCGTCTTTCTGAGTACAAACTTCCTGTTGAAGGTCTCCATGGGGACATCAGCTGCATCATCCCCTCGAAAGTTCTTGAAGAGCTTCGTGTGATTATTGGCGGAAAAGCAGCTGAGAACGAAGAGGATGCACCAAAAAAAGAGGAGAAAAAAGAAAAGAGAGCAAAGCCCCAGGGCGCTACAATTGAGGTGAGCCTCGGAAGTCAGCAAATTGAAGTACGCTCCGGCTCTACGCAGCTCCTAAGCAGGCTCATTGACGGAAAGTTCCCCAACTATGCTCAGATCTTACCAAAAGAGAAATCCACCATGGTCACTATCCCCACACATGACCTCTTCGCAGCTATTAAGCGCATGCATTACTTTGCGAAGGAGATGAATAACAACATCACCTTTGCTATAGAGGGGGAAACACTCAAACTTACAACACAAGAAACACAACTCGGGAAAGATGAATCCACTATTGCTATCCAAAAACAGGGTGAGAACAACAAGATCGCGCTTAGTTCCAGCTATATCCTCGACTATCTTTCTCATACTGATAGCGACACCCTCACGGTAGAGCTTTCAGATAAACAACACCCAGCAGTCTTTAAGACGGAGTCGCATCTTCATGCCCTCCATCTCATCATGCCATTGCGCATGTCGGGCGAATGATGCATAATATGTACAGATCTTGAAATCAGCTCCCACCCCATTTTCCTGTGAGGTGGCGGGCTCTCTCTTACAGAGAAAACATGAAACCATCCCTTTTTTTGGGTTCTGCCCACGAAGAATTGGCATCCCTCCTGCGAGATAAGCATCGTCTCGTTATTTCAGGTGCGTCCAATGAGACGGCGAAAGCACTTCTTGTAAGTTCCATCCTTATGCACTATCCCCGCCCTGCGATTGTTGTGACCGAGGATGAATCACACCGTGAAGGACTTGTGCACTGGCTCCGATTTTTTGGTGCAACATCGTACGGTGTCGAACTTCCGTCCGATGGTATGACCATGGACCAGCTTCGGGCCACAATCCGCATGTTTGAAGGAAAGGACGCAGCAGTCCTTACACACACAGAGTGGGAGCAAGACTTTCCGCTCTTTTCTGATATGCAGCAACGGGCCATTACCCTTAAGGAGGGACAATCTATCGACTTCAATGCACTCTTCACCGACCTTATCGATCGTGGCTACGAACACAGCGCGGACCTTACGTTGGAGCCGGGGATGTACCGTCGTGCGGGCGATACGCTCGATATTTTTCCACTAACCGCAGAATCTCCGTTGAGAATTCTTTTCTCATTTGATGTGATTGAAAAAATTCAGTGCGTCGATGCGTATGACCATGCCAAGATACACGCTGTCCATGACAAAATCGTGATTTACCCTCTCAACTGGGAGCAGGCATGTCCGCTCAAAGATCAGCTTCCACCCGACCCCCTCATCCTTTTTGATGATCAGGAGATGCTCTTTGGAAAAAGTGAGAACGACGAACTTCTCTTCACTGCGTTTCCGGAAACTTCGGAAGCGCATGTGCACCTGCGCTACCTTTCTGTGCTTAAGTTCTACACACTCCCCGACTTCTTGAACGATGTTCGTGATAAACTAAGTCAGGAATGGAGGCTTGTTGTCGTGACCAAACGAGGTGATGAGTTGGCAGGAATCCTCAAAGAAGAGTCCATCTCTTTCCTATTGGGTGAAGAGAGTCGTGCCGGAGCTATGACCATCGTAAATGCAGATAATGATGAGCTTCTGCCGCATTCCATCCAAAATCCGGATTTAAAGTGCGCCCTTCTTACCGACCGCGAAATTTTTTCTCTCAAAAAAGAGGCGAAGCAACGTTCCGTGCAGCGCCTCGCTCTCGATTTTATTACCTCGTTACAGGCGGGAGATTTTGTCGTGCACATGGAACATGGAATCGGGCGATTTGAAGGGATGACCCAGAAAATCGTGGATGACCTTGCACGCGAGTACCTGGAAATAAGTTATGCCGATAACGATAAACTCTTCGTGCCCGTCGATCAGGCAGACAAACTAAGCAAGTTTGTCTACGAAGAGGGGCAAGAGCCCAAGCTCACGCGACTTGGCTCCGCAGAATGGAAGAAAGTAACGAAGAAAGTGTCCGAAGAGGCAGAGCGCATCGCAAAAGAACTTCTGGATATCTATGCGCAGCGTGCCAAGGCGCATGGTTTTACGTATTCGGAAGATAATCCTGTCATCCGCAAGTTCGAAGAAGCATTTCCCTATCAAGAAACACCGGGGCAGATTCGTGCAATTCAAGATATTAAAGAAGACATGGAGAGCGGGCATCCTATGGATCGCCTTGTGTGTGGGGACGTAGGATTTGGAAAGACGGAAGTTGCCATGCGGGCCGCCTTTAAAGCCGTGCAAGATGGCCGCCAAGTCGCGTTTGTGAGTCCCATCACCATTCTCACCAATCAGCACTACCTCAACATGCTGGAGCGCATGAAGGGCTTTCCCGTACGCATAGAAATGATCTCCCGCTTTCGTTCGCAGGCAGAGCAGAAGGTGATTCTAGAGAAACTTCGCAAAGGAGATATTGATATCATTGTCGGCACACACCGCTTGCTTCAAGATGATGTTCAATTTCTCAATCTTGGACTTGTCATCATCGATGAAGAGCAACGCTTTGGCGTAAAGCAGAAAGAAAAGCTGAAATCCCTTCGTGCATCGGTCGATATTCTGACCATGACGGCCACTCCCATTCCCCGCACGCTCAATTTAGGCCTCCATAAGCTCCGCGACATTACCACTATTACCACTCCCCCTCCGGGGCGCCTTCCTATCATCACAGAGGTTCGCAAATATTCTGATGCGCTTGTACGCCAAGCCATTCGCACAGAGCTGGAGCGCAAGGGACAGGTGTATGTATTGCACAACCGGGTGGAAACTATTGAAGCATTTGCCATGAAACTTCGCGCACTTGTTCCTGAGGCAACATTCCTTGTCACACACGGACAACTAAAGCCGGAATTACTGGAGCAACGCATCGCAGAATTTAAAGAGGGAAAGTACGACGTGCTCGTGAGCTCCACCATTATTGAAAATGGGATCGACCTCCCTCGTGCAAATACCCTCATCGTCAACGAAGCAGAAAAGTTCGGACTCTCGCAGCTCTACCAGCTCCGTGGCCGTGTGGGACGTGCAAAAATTCAGGCGTTCTCATACTTCCTCTATCATTCGCAGCGGCTCAAAGATGACGCAAAGAAGCGCCTTCGTGCCATTGTAGAAGCAAGTGAACTGGGATCTGGCTTTCAAATTGCCATGCGTGATCTGGAGATTCGTGGCGCAGGGGAAATCCTGGGTGCAAGCCAGTCTGGGAATATGCAGACCGTGGGCGTAAGTCACTTCCTTCGTATGCTTAAGCAGGCGGTAGAGCATCTGAAGTCTGGTGAGGCGACGGATGTCGATGAATCCTTCACAACGGAAATCCTTCTCCCCGTCGAAGCATTCATCCCGTCATTCTTCGTGACGGATGAACAAGAAAAGATCAACGTGTACCAAAAACTTGCAGGGAGCGAGAATACAACTATCCTCAAAGAGTTTGAACAAGACTTGGTGGAAGAATACGGGGACTTACCGAGGCAGGTAAAAAACCTCTTTGCTGTTTTACGACTCAAGCTGGCGTGCCGCGAGAGCGGCGTGACTCGCATTAAAATGGAGGATCAAGGGAAGATAGGGCGAGATATTGTCCTCACACTCGCAGCGCGTGTGACAGCAAAAGAAATCATGCAGCTCCTGGCAACAAACCATCAGTGGAAAGTGAGCGGAACGACACTGCGTATCAACGCTGAGGTCCTTATGAAAGGAGGCGAAGAAAAATGGCTCCATGAATTAACCGAACAGATCAAAGCGCTTTCAAAGAGAAGCCGTCCAAAAACCAATAAACCAATAAACCAATAAACCCGCTTACCCCATCATCCACATTGTTTTTTCATCGTCCAATGCTTTTGCGGGCCACCGGACAGGGTCATTTGCGGCCTTGCGCATATCGTCAAAAACGACGCGTTTTTTCTCTCCGGCCAAGAGAAATAAACGATGTTCCGCGTTCTTGAGCACAGGAAGCGTGACCGTGATGCGATCATGAATTGCGAAGGCATCTGTCTCGGTATGAAGGACCATCTTCTCTTTCTCATGAATCGAAGCTTCGTCTCCCGGAAACAGCGACGCAAGATGCCCATCTTCACCCATACCAAGAATGACAATATCTGCATTTTTGCCATTAAGGAGGGCTGAGAGCCTCTCTGTGTAATCCGCAACGCAATCGTCAAGCGGGAGAGATGTAGCCGGAAAACACAGGTGTTCCGCTGGCGGGACATTCGAACGAAGAAGCGTCTCCCACACAAGTCGTTGGTTACTTTCATCATGCTCCGGCGGAACGCAACGCTCATCAACCAAAAAAAACTTGAGATAATCCCATGGCAAATCTCGTCGCGTGCCGAGGAGCGCATAGAGCGTTCGTGCGGCGGATCCTCCACTCAGTCCAACGGAGCAAGAACCGCGCTTTTCGCACGCTTCATGTATCCACGGCAAAAGAACATCAACACTTCTATCTTGTAATTCCTGGAGCGACGATGTCTCAAGAACTTTTCCTTTCGGCATGAAGACATCATACACAAAAAGATCATTTTTGGCCTACTCAAACCACTCGTGTCCATCCCTTTTGATGAATTCTGTTGCGCTCTCGGGGCCCATGGAGCCTGCGGCATACAGAGGAAGGGGTGTCGATTCCTTTTCCAGGTAATTCTGAAGAGGATCAATCAGATTCCAGCACACCTGCACCTCCTCAGGATCTAAAAACCAACTTTGATTTCCATTGATCGCTTCCAGTAACAGGAGACTGTGCTCCACGAAACAATCACCCATGCACACAAGGGGGTCTTCCATGATGAGCGGGCGGAACGCCGGTTCACTTCCTCCAATCTTCGTCTGCAGAAAGAGCTTCATGCCCGCCTCTCCCTGCGCGATGATGTCCAAACGGTTGCGAGAGAGTCCTTTCTCGAGCGCCGTAGAGTCATGAAATTCAATAGAGATGCGTGTTTCCTTCTTTTTCAGGCGCTTTCCCGAACGCAGGTAGATGGGCACACCCGCCCAGCGCGAACTCCTACTCATGATTTTCATGGCGGCATACGTCGGCGTGCGCGAACTCTGTGCAATATCGATTTCCTCCGTATAACCCGACACGGAGTCTTTGCCTATAACACCCTTTTCATATTGTCCTTGCATAACAATCTCCGAAAGATCGCTTGCGGGAGGAAGATAGAGTTTCCTGAGAGCATCCAGGCGCGATGCTTTCATTGAAGCATCTTCCTCAAGAAGACGCATGGTAAGGAGCGCGGTCATTTCCAGCAGATGACTTTGAAACATGTCGCGGAGCGTTCCTACTTGATCAAAATAACCTGCCCGATCTTCAATTCCAGCATCTTCCAGTGCGGCGATCTGCACATGCTTAACGATTGTATTTTTTAAGAGCCGCTCAATAACCGGATTTGCAAAACGAAGATAATAGATGTTCCGAATGGCCTCTTTTCCTAAATAGTGATCGAGGAGATACACCTCCTCCGGCTGAAAACAGGAATAAAGTGCGCTTCTCACTTCCTGAAAACTCTTCGTATCGTGCCCTACGGGCTTTTCTACAATACAGCGGAAATCGCGACCCTTGTGCTTATGGTCATGCACGCCTCCCTCACAGAGGTTTCTGAGAACGGGCGCGAAGACGGAGGGTGGAATGGACAAATATGTCACGCGCACGGGGTCCTTCCATCCCTTTTCGGCCGCAGTAAGTTTTGAGGCGAGATCTTTAAAAGACTGAACGTCGCTGTAATCACCCCGGTGGTACGTCACATGCGAAGCGAGTTCCGTTACAACGTTTTCATTAACCTCCCCGACTTCTTTCCGAACGGCTTCCATGAATTGTGCGCGGAATTCTTCATCGGACATCTTTGTTCTGGCGAATCCGATGATTGCATACTTCTCGGGAAGCCTTTTCTTGAGCGCGAGAAAATAGAGAGCGGGAAAAATTTTGATCTTCGCAAGGTGCCCGGAAGCTCCGAACAGAATGAAAGAGAAGTTTTTATCGACACGCAGCATGGATAGAATAATAGAGTAATAGAATACTAGAGTAATAGGGAATCTTTTGCCCACATATCATGTCTCCTGAATCCATTCTTAACAGTCTCGGCATACGCTTCCAACGCTTTGAACATGAAGCAGTCTTTTCAACATTGGAATCTTCAAAGCTCAAGCAGCACATGCCAGGAGCACTCACAAAACAACTTCTGATGACAGAACGGAAGGGTGGACGTGTGATTCTTGCCATCGTGATGCACGATAAAAAGGTCGATATGAAAAAATTTGCTGAAGCGATCGGCTCGAAGCCTCTGGAATTCGCCTCCGCAGAACTCATGATGGAACTCCTCCATGTCACACCAGGATCCGTCACGCCATTTGGATTAATGTTCGATACGGCACATCGTGTAGAGGTGATTGTGGATGAAGATGCATGGAGGATCGGACAATTTCAGTTCCATCCCCTGGTGAATACAGCAACGCTTACTATCGATAAAGAAGGGTTTGAAAAGTTTGTACGCCACACAGGGCATTCCTCTTCTGTTCAAGGAATCCCTTCGAAGCCGAATGATCTTACTCCTTCTATAGAAAAATAAAATATTGATTTTCTTCGCAAAAAAAGATTTGATAACTTCAATGGGTCGTTCGTACGAACAATTCCTCGACGTACTTCACACAAGTGGCCGTCATCTTATGACGGACGAGCAGATTATTGATCATGCGCAATACGATGCTTGCCGTAGAAACAGCGGACAGCCGACCGTTTGCGACCTCCTTCGATCTGCCGGAAACAATGCCTGTAGAGCATGTCTGATGAGTGCCATACATACTTTAACGCACTACGAAAGACGCCCTGATCTTGCCCAAAGACTTGAAGGAAGGCTAAAAACAGGGTAGTGTACCGTCACATCATCGCCTATCCAGAGTAGCGTCCATGGGAACTGGCCCGTACGAGACGCTCCCCAACCCTTCGATCGCTTCGCTCCTCAGGGCAAGCCTTCCGGAAACGGTGGGAATTCCAGCCCCGCAAGGGGAGCAGATAGATCATCTATGAGCTCTTCCCTCGCAGAAGAGTTTTTTCCATCAGAGCTACTCCTTACTCACCCGTTCTATGTCCTACCTCTTCACCTCCGAATCGGTCACCGAAGGTCACCCCGATAAAATCTGTGACCAGATTAGCGACGCAATCCTCGACGATGCTCTTCGTCAAGATCCTCACGCACACGTTGCGTGTGAATGTCTTGCGACGACGGGACTTGTCATTGTTGCGGGAGAAATCCGCACGGACAGCTACATCGATATTGCAGACATCGCGCGGGAGACCATCCGCGACATCGGCTACGACGATGCGGTCTACGGGTTCGACCACAAAGCATGCGCGGTCATTGTGACAGTGGGTGAGCAAAGCGCGGATATTGCGCAAGGGGTGGATGCCGGAGCAAGCAAAGAGCAGGGTGCCGGAGACCAGGGTCTTATGTTCGGGTTTGCGTGCGACGAGACCCCGGAACTCATGCCGCTCCCCATCAACCTTGCGCACAAGTTGACGCGGAGGCTTTCCGAAGTCCGTAACAAGAAAATGGTCGACTATCTTCGACCAGACGGCAAAAGCCAGGTTACGATTGAGTACAGCGATGATGGCACTCCCAAGCGAGTCCATACCGTCGTTCTCTCCACACAGCACGCGGATCACGTTTCGTACGACCAGATTTGTAAGGACATCAAGAAGTATGTGATCGAACCCGTCTGCGGTCCATATCTTGACGATCAAACGGTCTACCACATCAATCCCACGGGACGTTTTGTCATCGGCGGCCCCCCCGGAGACTGCGGACTCACGGGGAGGAAGATCATCGTCGATACCTATGGCGGTTATTCCCGACACGGAGGCGGTGCGTTCTCCGGGAAAGATCCCAGTAAGGTAGATCGCTCAGCAGCCTATGCAGCCAGATGGGTTGCCAAGCACATTGTAAAAGCCGGTCTCGCAAAAAAATGCGAAGTGCAAATTGCCTATGCCATTGGCATCGCAGAGCCTGTTTCCATCCTCGTGCAAACATTCGGAACAGGAACCGTACCAGATCGCAGGCTGGAAGAAGCAATTAAAAAAACGTTCGATCTTCGTCCGGCATCTATCATCAAAGATCTTGACCTCCTCAAACCGCAGTACAGGCAGGTTGCAGCGTACGGGCATATGGGCCGGGAAGATCTGGATGTTGCGTGGGAGAAGTGTGACCGTCTTGACGAGTTACACCGTGCATTATCATAGTGTGCCCATGCCATCTACTACACCACCCTCTTCTGCAAAGAACACTAATTCAGCCCTGGAAGCATTACGCACTTTCAGTAGCACGACAGGAATCCCAACCGATAAACTCTATGCACAATTACTCACCAAGAAGATTCATCCCACTGTTCACGCAACCATGCGTCAGCTTGCCGCAATTCTTGTTCAAGTGAACGATGGCATTCCAGTTCTTGATCGTGCACTGCAAAGCCTTCCGCTAAGCACGGGAGGAGAGCGCTTTCTTAGTAGTTGCAATGCGATGATGAGAACTGTGGCCGAAAATCCCACAGCCGCGCATGCTGTTCTTGCAAGTATGAAAGCTTTTCCGCAGGAAATTCAATCGGACATACAAGCGATTTTGGGCCAGTCTGCAGAACCAGTACAGCCGACAATACCGGATACGCAAACGTATTTTGTTGGTATAGGAAATCCCACCTCACCTGCGCAACCTGTGCCACAAGGTGTGTTGCCGTCTAGGCAAGGCCCTCCTTCGAGAAGAGTGAGCCCCAAGAAAATACCATAGATAACAGCGCCCATTGACATGAGACACAGACAAGTCGGACAATGACCGTAGTTTACTTCTTTCCAACCCTTTCTATGGTAGAAGTTCAAACAGAATTCATTGAAACAGGATCATCAAATGCCCCAGGACGCTGGTTGGCATCACGCTCTTTTCTTCAGCAAAAAGGTTTTACGGATATTTTTAGCGGGCTCACCGATAATGCGACACCGAAACATGTTCAAGGCCGCATGCGAGAACTCAATTTCCCTCAAAATTTTCTTATGCTTGCTTGCATGACGGAAGATCCGGGGCTTAATGAGCCCGCGCGGGAAACGTTACGACATTTCGCTTATGACCAATCGTACCCATTCCATAAGGATGCCCTTCAGGCGCTGGCAACAGTGGAAGATTCAGCAAGAGAGATCTTGAAGCGCGAAGAAGCAGCGCTGAAAGCTATGCGCACCGAGACACATCAGCAAATAGTTGGAACGACAATGGAGAAACAATTTGTCAGTTAAAAATCTGCAAAGCTGTCCCCGGGTAGTAATACTGCAAAATCTCCTCCCCGGTTCGTCCTTCGTTTGCCTGCCCTTCCGCCCCGCAGCCGGACATCCCAACACCGTGGCCTCGTAGTGTCATGCCATTGCACCAAGGATCTGGTTTCGATGTGAAGATCTCGGCGAAAGGAAACGATTTCCAGCCTACTTCTGCGGGACTACGGGTGCGCCCATCATCGGAGCTGAAATACGGAGGCTTGATGGTCATTCCATTTTTTGTCAGGACAAGATTTGCTGTGGAATGGACTGCCCTGACCCACCGAGGATGCTCTGTCGCGAACTTCGTTCCTTTATAAAGTTGGAAGACGGCCGGGTCATCGGATCCGTCATACGGCTGATTCGGGAATTTTCCGAAGAAGGTGGCGAGTTTCATTCAGACAATTT
>CAZEUQ010000005.1:0-21769 GCA_964515125.1 uncultured Candidatus Peribacteria bacterium | reverse complement strand
GACGTAAAACGCGATGCCCGTTTTGAACGTGACGGTGACGATGTTCGTTCATCGAAGCACATTGGCATTGCATCGGCAGTGCTGGGAGATCACATCAATGTCGAGACAGTGCAAGGAACCGTAAAGTTGGCCATCCCTGCTGGGACACAGTCGCATCAACTTTTCCGCATCAAAGGAAAAGGCATGCCCATCCTCAACACGCACCGTCATGGCGATCACTTTGTCACGGTGATTGTGGATGTTCCGGAAAAGCTCACGCGTGAACAGAAGAAATTGTTTGAGGAGTTGCGCGAACGAACTGGTTGATTGGTTGACTGGTTGATTAGAAAATCTAGCCACTCCGCAAAAAACCAATCAACAAATCAACCAATCAACTAAACGTCCAAGTTCCCCAAATCATCCTCCCCATCATCGCTCTGCATCACCGGTGACAATTCCTGTCCCTCCGGCATCTTTTCATCTTTCAACCGAAGGACAACCTGCCGATAACTGCCTTCCCCTATACTCTCGGTTGCAATGTCCTTGTAGGCATCATTCCCTGCAATGTGCGTGTGGACGATTCTTCGAAAGTACGGACTCATCGGCTGGAGCGTGACGCGCGCACCTGTGCGGCGGACAAAATCAATCTTCTTCTCGGCAATAGCGCGTACTTTGTCTTCCTGCATCAATCTATATCCATCTGTATCCAATACAAGAAACGGAGCACGATCCAGCTTTTCCTGTGAACGAATCATCGACTTCACAAGGTGTTGAATGGCATTCAGGGTTTCGCCGTGCCACCCGATAATGCGGCTTGGGTTATCGCACGTAATCGTGACGCGTTGGAAATCCCCTTCCGCTTTCACATCGATGTTCTCAAACGGAATACCCATCTTGGTAAGGAGAGAGCCGGTGCAATCGATGATCTGATCTGTAGTCATGACCGAGGCATCATAAAGCGCAAGAGCACAAATGCCAAACCCACCCTTACCATAACAAAAATCCCCCTTACGGAGGATTTCTGCTGTTATGACGGTGATGTCTAAGATTAACGAACAGCGTCCTTCAATGTCTTTCCTGCCTTGAAGGATGGAACCTTCATTGCGGGGATAGAAATCTTCTGCGTAGGATTGCGTGGGTTTACACCCATGCGTGCGGCACGCTTGGAAACACGGAACGTACCGAAACCTGTCACCGTGACATTGTTACCCTTCTTAAGCTCCTTCGTAACGGAGGAGATGAGGGCCTCAAGTGCATCGGAGGCAGCGCGCTTGGTGATGCCGGAAGCATCTGCAATCGCATTGATCAGATCTTGCTTGGACATAAGAACTGAGGGGAAAAGAAGTAAACATCGTTATTGTAGGATGACAGATCGCTTCTGCAAGCCAAAAAAAATGGAAATAGACCCAATAAACCGCTTGCGATTGTAGAAATGGCTTCTATAAGCCATGAAGTTATGTTTTGGAGAGAACAAGGAATGTATTCAAGAAGGATACGGTCGAACACATCAAACAGGTTTTTCGTTTTGACAAATCATCCCTCCTCCACGTAGGGTTCGTCCTGACCTTTCCTTATTAAGAGCGCATGTCGACGAACCTTGTCATCGTGGAAAGCCCGACAAAGGCTAAAACCATTAAGAAATTTTTAGGAAAAGATTTTGTCGTGGAGTCGTCCATGGGTCATGTGCGTGACCTCCCTACGAGTACCATGGGTATCGATACCGATGGCGATTTTGAACCGAGTTACGTGATTCCAAAAGAAAAGGCGGCAACCGTGAAGAGGCTTAAAGAAGCAATGAAAGAAGCGGATGAGTTGTGGATCGCAACCGATGAAGACCGCGAAGGAGAAGCGATCGGTTGGCACCTTACGCAAGCTTTGAAAATAAAAGATGCCATGAACGTGAAGCGCATTGTCTTCCACGAAATTACAGAACCTGCCATCAAGGCAGCCATCGCACATCCTCGTACGCTCGATAGTGCCCTCATTCACGCGCAGCAGGCACGCCGCGTGATTGATCGTCTCGTTGGGTACACGCTCTCGCCGTTTCTTTGGAAGAAAGTGTACCGGGGACTTTCCGCAGGGCGCGTGCAGTCTGTGGCGGTCCGCCTCATTGTCGATCGCGAACGCGAAATAAAAGCATTCAACCCCGTCGAATATTGGACGATTGCGGCGGATCTCGTCACGCCACGCGAAGAGCAATTCATCGCAGAGCTGAAAGAGAGGAACGGCGAGAAATTTGTTCCCGGGAATGAACAGGAAACAAATACTGTTTTGGATGACCTTAAAAATGCATCGTTCTCGGTGCGCTCCATCGACACGAAGGAACTCAAAAAAACACCACCTCCTCCTTTTACGACATCCACCCTCCAGCAGGAAGCCTCGCGCAAATTAGGATTCTCGGTCAAGCAAACAATGGTTGTTGCGCAGCAGCTGTACGAAGGAATCAGTCTTGGAAAAGGGCAGGGTTCTTCCGGTCTTATTACCTACATGCGTACGGACTCCGTGAATCTCTCCGAGAAGGCACTTGCAGATGCAAAGGAGACTATTGAGCAGCAGTACGGCCGTGAGTACATCCTGCCCACACCACGCACCTACAAGACGAAAAGCAAAGGAGCGCAGGAGGCACACGAAGCGATTCGCCCAACCGAAATGAACCGAACACCAAACTCGCTTGCGGACATTTTAGATCCCCAACAACTCAAGCTCTACACGCTCATCTGGAACCGCACTATCGCAACACAGATGGCAACGGCAGAACTGAAAAGAGTGGGTGTGGATATTGCCGCAGGCATCTATACCTTCCGTGCGACGGGGCAAACGGTAGTCTTTGATGGATTCCTCCGCGTGTACTTTGAAGATAAAGATGAAGAGCAGTTACATCGCGAACAGTCGCAGGGTGACGTTGGCGATGGGGAAAAATTCCTCCCTGTCATGAACCAAAACGAAGCACTGGGGTGCGAGAAGATTGAGCCCGAGCAGCACTTCACAAAGCCACCGCCACGCTTCACCGAGGCAAGCCTTGTGAAGAAGTTGGAAGAAGAAGGCATTGGTCGACCAAGTACCTACGCACCGACTATTTCCACCATCCTCGCGCGTGGGTACATTAAAAAAGAGGGTAAACAACTCATTCCGGAAGATGTGGCTTTTACCGTGACAGATCTTCTCACGGAGCATTTCCCCTCCATTGTGGATCTTCAATTCACGGCAGAAATGGAAGAAAAACTGGATGACATTGCCGAAGGAAAGCACCAGTGGGTTCCGTTCGTGAAGCATTTCTATGGCCCCTTCAGCAAACTTGTTGCCGAGAAGACACAGGAGGTGAAGAAAGAAGATGTCATGAAAGATCGTGAATTGGGTAGTGATCCCACAAGCGGACACATCATCTATTTAAAGACAGGTCGCTTTGGTCCGTACGTGCAGCTTGGTGAGTGGAAGAAAGAAAAGGGCAAAAACGATAAACCGAAGGCGGCTTCCCTCCTCCCTGGTATGACGGTGGATTCAGTTACGCTGGATGATGCGTTACAGCTCCTTTCCTTCCCGCGTCAGCTTGGCAGGACAGATGACGGTGAAATGGTGGAGTTGCACTTGGGTCGTTTTGGGCCTTACCTGAAAGCGGGTAAAGCAACGTGCTCGGTTCCAAAGGAAATCCATCCGTTCTCCGTCGATCTTGCAAAAGCAAAAGAACTGATGCGTGATCAAGCAGCAAAGAAGAGTGCAGGACCACTCAAAGAGTTGGGAATCGATCCTGCCTCGGGAAAGCCAATCCTCCTCAAGGATGGACGCTTCGGGCCTTATCTTACCGATGGCACGACGAACGCATCCCTCGGAAAGAAATTAGACCCTGCAACCATCACACATGAGCAGGCAGTCGAGCACCTGAAGAAAAAGCGTGAGAGAGGACCAAGTATGTGGAAGGGAAAGAAGAATAGATAGGGAATGAATTGATAATAGATAATGGAGATCAGCTCATCACATGAGGCTTTTGTCGAATAATCTCTACGCCACAAGAGAATGAGCCGCACCGCTTCGTCGGTGCGGATCGTTCCCATCCGCCTTGTACAACACACAAACATTATGACATGAGGCAATAGGCATCTTTCTTTTGTTGGCTATTCTTTCTCAATGACACAGCGCCATTTCACGGAAGGAGAAGAACTTCTTTTTATCACGACAAACACACTTCATCGCGTGCCGTATTTTGCAAGACCGGGCTACGCCAAAGAGACCATTGATACCTTGTACCGTGTACAGGAACTTCATCCATTTTTCCTGTATGGATTTGTGATCATGCCCGATCACATCCATTTGCTTGCTCGATTTCCTTCTCCCTATTCTGTTTCACGATTTATGTCTGTCTATAAATCGGGATTAACATTTAATATTGGCATCCCAAAATTGTGGCAATCTCGTTATTTTCTCACTTCTCCAAATCGCCCTTGGTGCACATTGCAATATATCTATATGAATCCAGTGAAGGCGGGGCTTGTAGAACATCCACATGAATATCCATGGTCATCGGCATCGGGAAAGTGGGATGTGTCCCAATTGGGATAGTTCCGCGCCCACGAAGGGGCGCGGCTCATATCTATGATGATTACCTGGAGCCGCGCTCCTTCGCCGGTGCGGTGCTTCGTGTGTATAATCCCGTTTACTTAGGCGCTTAGCTCAGTTGGTAGAGCGTCGGTCTCCAAAACCGAAGGTCGTAGGTTCGATCCCTACAGCGCCTGCCATGAAGCACATGCATCATTGAATCTCCTCTTTTAGCGTGTTAAATCTTTGCTCGGAGCTTGAGTCTAACTGCGTTGCGATCATCAACTCACGCGTTACCCCCTCTTTGTCCCCTTTCAACGAAAGAATCGCTGCAAGACCGATACGTGCATCGACCGCGTTGGGGTTTAAAGCAATGGATGTTCTGAACTGCTCTTCGGCTCGGGCTCCATCACCTTTCTCGAGGAGCAAATTGCCAAATGCCGTGCGTGCAACGACATACGTTGGATCTATCTCAATCGCCTGCGCATAGTGCTCCATTGCATTCTGTTTTTTTCCATCGTGTTCATCCAAAAAGCCCAGGTAATAGAGTGGCTCGGGATTAGTAGGATCCATCCGTAGTGCATCGGAAAATTGCACACGGGCCTCTTCCACTTGTCCTGTTGCGCTGTAAATAAGGCCTGCTTCCGTCGTGAGCTTTGCAGAGTCCCCGTACCGTAGTCCTTCTTTTAAGATCGCGAATGCTTTTTGCGTGTCGTCGCGTAGACGATAGATGGAAGAAAGATTCGCGCGCACGAACGCAGACTCTGGTGAGAGTGCAAGTGCATGGGTGAACAGACTTTCGGCAGAATCCCATGTGCGCGTTTGTACCATCGACATCATCACGCAGATCATGATGGCAACGCCGACGACAATGTGCTTGACGAAGGCAGAGGCATGACCCATCCAGCGTTCTATCAGCCACGCTCCGGCTAGCGCTGCAACCAGAAAGAAGCCGATGGAAGGAATGTATGCATACCGGTCTACTGCAAAGAACATCTGGTCACCTTTATGGAAGTTCAGGAACGTAGGGCAGAGGGTAATGAGGAAAAAGAAGATTCCAAACGAAAGCCACGGAGCCCTTTTGATAGCCATCAATCCAAGTCCTACCACCATCGAAACAAGAACGAGCGGTACGAAAAATTCCGGTGAAGACCATGTGACGATTCCATCAAACGGGTGAAAGATGGAGAGATTGAGAGGGAGGAGAAATGCCTGCACATAAAAGATCGTGCTCTTAATGGCCATCAAAAACGTTTCGGAGATGGTACTGGATTCCAGCACGCGCTCCTTTCCGCCAAGGGCGATGATCGCGAAGAGTCCGGAGAGCAGAATGTAGGGAATTTTTTCCACCACCATTCTCCGATGCAAAGATCTTCTTTCTAAAAGAAGATCGGAGAGGATCAGAACAAGAGGAAGTGTGGCCGTCGTTACCTTGGAAAGCAGTGCGCACAGAAAGAAAACAAGGCTCACCATCAGAAGTGCGTATCCCCTCTTTTGCGAATGGAGATAAGCAATGCAACTCGCGAGAAAAAAGAACGTCGCAAGGATGTCCTTTCTCCCCGCAGCCCACACAACGGCTTCTGTTTGGATAGGGTGCACAGCGAAGAGGAGCGCACAAGCAAGGGCTATTCCCCACCTTCTTGTCAGCAAAAAAATCAGCCACCCTACGAGGAGTGCATTCATGCTATGCAGGAGAAGATTTGCAAGGTGATAACTCCACGGGGCAAGTCCACTCACAAGATAATTGAGTTGAAAACTGACGAACGTAAGAGGGATGTACAATTCCGGATCATACGTCGTAAAAATAGTCTTGAGGTGGTCAAACGTTGGGCCGCGTACGACAAGATTATTTTGGATCAAAAATCCATCATCCACCGGTGCAAAGTCCTGCGTGAGCGATCTGCCGAACGCGATGAAGACGAGAGCGGTAACGAGGAGACTCCATGCAAGAAGTGTGCGGTACGAATGGCTCATGGAAGGAGTATAGAAGCGAACCATTAGCTGCCAAAGGCATCCACTTCTTGCTTCTGTGCTGGCGTGAGATTTTGAATTTGAAGGCGCAATAAGGAGAGGTCGGCATCATTCATCACGCGATCCCCGTTAAAATCACCCTGTGTCCACCAGCCATTGGTTGCACCAAAATGATCTCGAAGAATCGTAAAATCATCATACGTCACGATGCCATCCAACGTTGCATCCCCTGCAGGCAAGAGTCTTGCCATCAGCGCATCCCATCGTGGGCTTCCCGCATCGCTGAGATGCTCTAAAAGACCCCACGAACCCCACTGAGAGTGGGGGCCCACGAACGAATAGTGGGTGAAAATATCACCGCCATATTCTCCCCACAACTGGATGAGGTCGTTTATGACCATGCCCATGCGCGGGTCGTTCTGCGATGCTAATTTCAATTCGTGATTCACACCGTTGTAGGACACAAGATGTTGCCCTCCTTCATAACTGATGTGCTTGATTCCATACTCTTGAGCAAGGGAGCGCCAGGAAGCAAGCCATGGTCGGATGTTCTCGTGCAGATAGTCGTTGAGGGCAACAAATAAACTGTCCATTGTCAGGTTGGGCAGATCCAACGCGCCTTCGAGAGAGATGTATGGTGCCGATGAGATGGCATAGAGATAGTTGTGAGGCGGGCCGTAGTTACGCTCCAACAGTTCCAGCCCCTTCTCCGTGAAATATGTGTTGGCCGCCTGTCCTGCAAGCACTGGTCGCACGCGAACAGCGCCGGTGCCAAATTCCTCGCGAAAGATATCGCTGAATATCTTCAGTTTGTATGCAGTTTGCTCCCCCGCTCGCGTCCAGGGATCACCCCCAAGAACAAGAGGATTATCTTGGGATGCATCTACGACTTGTTGATATTGCGGGAACACACCGTTCCATACTTCATTGCTATATTCGATGTATACATTCAGGGCAGGATTCAGACGATCGCGAATGACCCTCGCCATGTTGCGCACAAAGTCATTGGATGCAAGGGCGGGTATACAGATCCAAATATCGCGATTGGTTGCGTTGCCGAGCTCGGCGGCCATTTCGTACGGAACCCCTTTGTTAGAGGTATAGATAGGGTTCTCCGATCTTGCACGATCATTCCATGTCACCTGTGGATTTCCATTCGTAGAGAGAAAATCCATGAGACGAAGCACGGAAAACGGACGTAGACGCGCGATGAAATCATTCTGATACACCTGCATCGTATTCACGTCGTAGCCGGGCATGATGATGCGCATGTTACGAACGGGATTTGATGTATTAATTCCTGTGATACGCATCATAACCCCGTTGTTCGTTAATGATCGATTAAAGATCAGATCGGCCGTCGTTGTGTTCCCACCATGTTGGATATTTTGTATACTCGCTCCTTGAAAATTCACCGTGCCCTCACCATCCCACTTCATGCGGTAGGTTCCATTGGGATACCCGTCAAAATACGAAAAAACACCAGCATCTTCTAAAGGGTACCCGTCACTTGTCATGGGGATTGTTGCATCCGTGACCCATGGCGTGGCCGTACGTCCCCACCCCCTCCAAAGGTGCATGAGATCAACCCAGGGCATCATCGTGGTGTAGTCGGTATTGAAGTCGATATTGATGCCAATGGGTGGCCAAGGATCAACATACAGTGACACAGATCCAGTCGTCGTAAATGTACCGTCCGTGACCTGAAGGTCGAGTGTTCTTTTTCCAATGGCTGTGATGCCGCTTGCGGTAAGTTGTTGGACGCGAACGGGAATGGACGATGAACCAAAGGGAATGCCTATGACAGAAGGCGCAAGGAAAAGTCCGTTCACGGTCGATGCCACTGTGATTGGCAGAGTTTCCAAGATCCCATTTTCTCTCCGAACACTTTCGCGATCTCCTCCGATGATAAGGATTGCACCTGTCCTTCCACTGGACACATGCAGCGTATCGAGCGAGTTGTTTGTGACAATATAAGGGGGGCGATTTTCAAGAACCGGCGGGAGCGCTCCTCGAAGCATCTGGAAATTTTTCACGACGAAAAATGTGAATACGCTCAAGGCTGCGCATGTAGCAAGAAGGGTGGCACGCGAAGAGTATTGTGAACGACGTTTCATGAGTGATGCAGTGTTGCACAAACTGTATCAGGAAGATTTCTCTTTGGCATCCATAGGAAGAAACAGCCGGAAAATTGTTCGGTTTTTGATGTGTGAAAGAAACTATCCATTCTGCTCATAAAACTTGACATCCTCTTTTGCTCTGCTTCAATGGAGCCCTTCCCCACGCTCTCTATGTCTCTCTCTCGTACATGCATCAGCACATCGGCACTCTTCATCGGTTTTATCCTCTCTGCATCGCCCGCATTCGCTGCGTATCGAGGCTTTAGCCACGATGCTCCAAACTACGATGATGACGGTGTCTATCACTCCTCCGTTTTAGATCGAACAGGTACCGTCTCCGTCTGTACGGAATACGATGAACGAGGACGTTGCCTCCGCTCACAGATGTATCGAAATACGAACCGCAATGCCGTCGATCGCGCGACGCGAACGACGACGTGTACATCACAGCGAAAAATGGACCATACATACATCGATACAAACGGTGATCGCCAATACGATCCACGCTTTTACCGTGTGTACGATTGTGGCACGCAGTTCAGACCGGAACGATGTGATAGTTATTATCGATAGGACGGCAATCGACGTCGAGGATCGTTTGCGGAAGAAGTCAGAAGGCAGAGGTCTGTGTTTTTATTCATTATTTCTGCTGCGCCCTTTTGTGTGAACCGCATACTCTTGGCGAATCACTTCGAGAGCGTACCCCACAACGATCAAGAGCAGTGCGAGAGAAAGCTGCATGAAAGGGCTCGCCGTTCTTGATGTATCGGGTGGAGCTTCATGCCCTGCGGGTGCCGCTGCCCGGAGTATAGGTGCAGCATCAATGCTGATGTCGGTCGCTGCGCTCAATGTCTGTCCACCTCCCCACCCTGTCACTTCTGCGTACATCGTTTTTCCAATACCTCCCATCAACACGATGGCCGCGACCATCGCAGTAATGGCAAAGCCGTGAGCATGGGAGATGAGGCGCATGTTGTGTGTATCGGATCATGATACCAGAAAACTTGTTTTTCCTCAAGGAGATGGGCTCTCTTCCCTTCTGTGACAATCCTAAATGCTCTCGAAATTTCCCTCAAAAAACGCTATACTGATGGGAATGCGTATTGAGATTCACATTCCACGGCCGTTCCTTACCTTCGCGCTCATCGGAGCAATTTCATGGTTTCTCTGGCCATCGTATGCATCCCATCCAGCCCAAACAGAAGCCCAGGGTGGCGTTCAGCCAGAACAGGTGATTGCCGAGTCGCAGCAATCCATCACACGGGAGCGACTAAAGCAGGCTGTGCTGGAACGACGTGAAGAAATCCTTCGGTATGAACTTGAGAAGCTTGAGGAAGAGGCATCGCAGTCGCCACAGGATGCAACCCATCAGGCGCTCTCGGATCATCGCGATATTCTCCTCACCATCACAAAACAACGCAAGGAATCGGAAGAACTTCTTAAGCAATCGTTGGAACAATTGTGGGAGGCACAGGGAATCGACATTGCTGTTCATGCTCCGACACATCACATCACGTTTAACTGGCCTGTTGCTCCAACGCTTGGACTCTCCGCACACTTTGATGACAATGCCTACCAGCAACGCTTCGGTATTCCACATCATGCGATCGATATCCCAACCGACCAGGGAACAATCATCCGTGCACCGGCCGAAGGGACAGTGACGACCGTGAAGGACAACGGCCTTGGCTACAGTTATGTCATCATGGACCACGGTCGCGGTACGTTGAGTATCTACGGACACGTCTCCGGATTCATCGCCAAAGAGGGGGATCATCTGGAAGCGGGGGGCCCCGTTGCATATTCCGGCGGGCGTCCTGGGTCACCGGGAGCGGGCCTGCTTACCACGGGACCACACTTGCACTTTGCGGTGCGGCAGGACGGCAAATTGGTAGACCCCCTTTTGTACCTGAAGAAAGTGCCGGGTATGGAATAATTCAGGAAAGCTTTGCAGCTTTTTCGACCGCATAGGAGTCGGTCATTCCTGCGATAAAATCTTTCACGGCATCGTCGAGTGAACCTTTTGTCCGTTCTCGTAAGACCTCTACTTCGTGTGGGGGGTTTCGCATGTACGCATGGAACAAGCGTGCAATACTTTCCTGCCCACGCTTCGCATCCGCCTGAACCGCATCCGTCATATATAGTTTTTTCCACAGAAAGGCGCGCAACTCTTCCACCTCTTTCTTGATGCCCTCCGAAAAAGCGACGAGTGGAGCAGAAGCCTGAAGCACGTCTTGCAGTGTCGCGATGCTGTGTGAGGTAAGCAGTGCGTCGGTGTGGCCATACACATTGGACACAAGAAGATCGATGAGCATGGAGCGCAGTGTCGACGTGCCGCCGGCAATCCGTTTGATGAGTTCGAGTGGCGCGAGATCACTTGCTGTAAAGAATCCTGCCCGAAGACCGTCTTCACAGTCGTGTGCGGTGTAGGCGATTTCATCGGCAAGATTCACGACATGCGCTTCCAGTGTCGGACTGTGGGTAAGCATCGGCATGACGCCGGATGGATGGTCATGTGGCGAGGAATGTTTCATCAGTCCTTCCAAAACTTCCCGGTTGAGATTGAGTCCAAATACGTCAGGTTTTCGTTCTTCTAAGAGTGTCACGATACGCAGGCTTTGTTCGTTGTGCTCAAAATGTTTTTGGTACGTTTGCATGCACCCATGCAGCGCTTCTTCCCCTGCATGCCCAAACGGTGTGTGGCCAAGATCATGAGCCAGCGCAATGGCCTCTGCGAGATCCTCATTGAGGCCAAGCGTGCGTGCCATATCACGGCTGATTTGTGCCACCTCCAGCGTATGGGTGAGGCGTGTACGGAAGTGATCACTGGTCGGCGTCACAAAGACCTGTGTTTTATGTTTGAGCCTGCGAAATGCCGTCGTGTGGATGATGCGGTCACGGTCACGCTGGAAAGGAAATCGGGTGCAATCATCGGTATCGCCTTTCTCTCGTCCAAGAATCCCCTCGTGTGGGACAGCGTAGGAGGCAAGGAGCGTGTTTGCTTTTACAATGCGTTGTTTTAGATCCTGCATAGGTCATGTAGCATACACCAATGCAGGAGCTTTATCGTGATAAACACTGGCAGATTATTCAAGATGAAGCGCCCTTGCGGAAAGGTGGCATAAAAAAGATATCTCGTGCAAAGCGTGCTGATGTTGCTCACATTCTCGCTTTTCCTGATGTAGAGCACATCTTACTTCTTCATGAATATCGACCTTTTTATAAGGATCAAATTTGGATGCTTCCCAGTGGGCATATTGATAAAGAAGTAGATGTTCTTGTTGGTGCACAACGAGAGTTACAAGAAGAAACAGGATTCCGCGCCAGTAAATTGACACATCTCTGGTCTACGAATGTAACCGAACTGATCATAAGTACGAATCATTTTTTTCTGGCAGAGGAACTCGTAAAAGATCCCCGTGAGCAGGATGAGGACGAAGATATTGAAGTACATCACCTCACTCTTGAAGATGCTCTTCAGAAAGTGCATCAGTCATCAGTAATTCATCTTCCGAGTGCGTATGGAATCTTGCGGTGGATGAAAGAACAAAAGCTATGAAGGTTTTCTTTCACGCGTTCATCAAGACGACCGTCCCAGTAGAACTTGCTCATCCCTGGCGTACCAGGTGGGTGACCGCGTCCCCACTCCTCAGAGTGGAGAGATGAAGCCTCCCGTGATGATGTAATAGAGAAGAAGCAAGTACCTGAACTGACGAGTCGTCGAGACAAGTATGCATTCTACCAGACCTCAGGAAAATACAAGAAGATCATCTTGATCCATTTCCATTTGTTGTCGTGATTCAGCGTATCGTTTGAACAAATGATTTCAATTTTTCCTGAAATTTCTCCACCGAAAATTGTTTCGCATGTTCCCGAATCGCCGCACGATCAAATTGCATCGTGTCAAATCGATCCAATGCATCACGTAAACTTTCGACGGTCTGTTCCGCAAAGAATAATCCAGTTTTTCCATTCACAATGGTGTCCAGTGCACCACCTTTACCCAGTGCGATTACTGGTGTGCCACAGGCCTGTGCTTCCAGTGGCACAACGCCAGCATCTTCCAGTTGAGGAAAGAGCAATGCGGATGCATCGCGATACATTTTCGGTAAATCCTCATCTTTCACGAATCCTACAAATTCCACAGTAGGTCCTGCGCGCTTCTTGAGTCTCTTTTCATCATGTCCGCGTCCGACGATCTTCAGCGGAAGCTTGAGTGTGTTTGCGAGGTCGATTAAAAGATCAAAACGTTTGTACGGCACAAGACGGCCGACGGCCAAAAAATAACTGAGCCGCAGCCCTTCGTGGCTGCGGTCCGCGTCCGCGAGGGGACACGGTTCAAAAAAATGCCCATCAACAGGAGGGTGAATCACCGTTGCATCGCGTCCATAGATTTCTTTGATCCTTCGTGCTGTCTCACTGGAATTTGCGATAAAATGGTCTACCCTTCGCGCAGTGGAGAGATCCCACCGTCGTAATTTTTTCAGTGTCTTTCGTGCGAATTTTTTCAGTGGCCCCGTGATGCCAAAATCTTCCAGATATACATCTTCCATTTCCCATGCGTAACGCATGGGTGTGTGACAGTAGCAAATATGCACACTGTCGCTTGGCGGAATAATGCCCTTTCCTACGGCATGGGAAGAACTGACGATGACATCAAAACCCTGCAGATGTATCCGCTCTATCGCGCGCGGCATCCATGGTAAGAGCATGCGATGTTTCCCAAAAAAAAGATACCAGTTTTGCAGGGATGAGGTGCGGATATTCGCATTATTCAGGGCTCCGATAGATCCGCGCTTTGCAAGCGTGGTGTATACCGGTGCGCTTGGCCACAGCTCATGCATAGCGGCAATCACGTGCTCTGCCCCACCAAAGGTGGGGAGCCAATCAGCGACGAGGGCGAGCTTCACAGGAAGAGAGTAGCAAGAAAGAAGCGAGAAGTCAGAAGTCAGAAGACAGTTTTGCTACACTTCTTTCTGCCTTCTGCCTTCTATTTTACGTTACACTTTCATTCCACATGCCCCTCCGTCCTGCCAAACGTATCCCGCGTCGCTTTAATCGTACGCCGAGTAAGCTCATCAAAGCCGTTGTAAAGCGGCGTCACCCCATGCGCTTAAAGCGCAAGTCTGCGCAGGTCAGGAATGTTGTAAAGCGCCGGTCTTCCAAAGTTGGCAAAATGATTTTTGCGGAAGTACGCATCTGGCTCATCATCTTGGTGAGCGGAGCTCTCCTTATTGGTATTGTTACCATTATTTTTTCACCGTATCTTTCCATCAAACAAATCACCGTGCGCAGGCAGGACGCGCGGCTGGATATTGAAGAAGTGCAAAAAACGTTGAGTCCACTGTTTGGACATCGTCTCTTTCTTGTTACCACGGGTCAGGTGAATGCGCTCCTCACGAAAGCATTTCCGGATGTTATTTCTGCATCTATTTCAAAAACATATCCCTCTACTCTCACTGTTGCGCTCAAGTTAGACCCACTTATCGCGCGACTTAACATCGAGGAATCGCAGGACTCCCTTCCGTCATCCGGCAGCGGTGTTGCCGTGCAGACGGGAACAGGTGGATTTGCTTACCTGACTGCAAAAGGATTTGTGGTACTCTCCCCTGTCGATATTGCCCATTCCACCTTGCCTACGTTTACCATTCGCGATTGGGGCGTACGACCCACACACCGGTCATTTCTCTTCGATCCATCCTTCATCGCAACCATTTTTGAGGCGCGCAAGACTCTTTCCGATGCATTCGACTTCCAGACAACCGGCATCGCCGTGTATGTCCGAGCACAAGAATTCCATCTTGGTGTCCGTAGCATCAGTCTCTGGTTCGACACATCAAGTTCCCTTACACAACAATTCGATCGGCTACGTCAGTTCCTACGGACAGTATCGTTGCAATCCGTCAAGCAATACATCGATCTGCGCCTTTCGGATCGCGTCGTCTATAAATAGACTGCACTCTCATGTTACGACTCCTAAGTTCCATCCTTCTCCTTGGTACGGTCAATGCCGCCTCTGCACCGGCGCAGCCCTTTGCCCTGCCAAATCTTCACCTTTTGCAACTCGCGAGCCCCGTACACATCACGATTGACCAATCTGCCATCAGTGCATCCGGTGCCATCCTTTTAAACGCAGCAACGGGTGAGCGGTTATTCGAACGAAGTGCCAACGCGGCACGTGCAACGGGGAGCTTGGCAAAAATTATGACGGCGCTCATTATCTTGGAAAATCATCCACTCAATCAGGTTGTTTCCGTCCCACCGATTGTGGATGACATGCAGGGCAGTGCACTGGGGCTCAAACCCGGCCAAACATTTACCGTGGAGCATTTGCTACGGGCGATGCTCATTCCATCTGCAAATGACGCAGCCTACACGCTTGCGGTGCATCACAGTGGAACAGTGAAGGCATTCGTAGAAGAGATGAATGCCCGCGCGAAAGTGTTGGGACTTAAAGATACACACTTCCAGAACCCGGCAGGATTTGATGGCGCAGGCCAGGCAGCGAGCCCTCGCGATCTTGCATGGCTCACCATGGCGGCGCTGCGAAAACCTGTCTTTCAGGATATCGTTGCTATGCCCGATGCCGTCATCCATAGTTTGGAAGGTAAAGAATATGTACTCCGAAATACCAATGAATTGTTGCGTGGGTTCAGCAATGTCGATGGCGTGAAGACCGGCACAACAGGGGAAGCCGGACAATGCCTCATCACCTTGTTCCGTGAACAGAACCGTCCGTTTCTTCTTGTCCTCATGGGCTCGCGCGATCGTTACCATGATGCAAAGGCAGTGATGAAACAGGTGAAGCAGCAGGTATCTGAAAATAGTGCTCAAAAGACGGCAAGCAGTCTTCTAAAGCAGGAATAACTCCTTCGTATTGGGGCTGTTTCGACCATAGCGCGCTCCATCAAATTCCTCTAGAATGTCGGCTCATGCGACAACGACGCGGTCCTGTTCTTCGGTTGCTTTCGCTCAAAGTGCGCATTGCCGGAATTGGCATCTTCTTGCTGTCACTCTTCCTGCCGCCGTATGTGCCGGCAAGTTCCATGACGCCCCCGGAAGAATTTCAGGAAGACGGGCAGTTCTTGCTCGTCGAGGAAGGGTTCCTCATGAAGGCATCTCCCCTTACCGAGCAAGGTGTCCGTTCGCTGTATACGAAGGGAACATTTCATACTGTTGAGCAGGGAGAAACTGTCGCAAGCATTGCGCGTCTCTACGACCTGAAGCCGGAAACAATCCGCCTTGTGAATGACTTAAAGGATGGCCAATCCATCAAACCAGGGCAGCAACTCCTCATCCTTCCTGTGGATGGCATCATGCACGTGGTGAAACGCGGCGAAAACCTTGGCATGATTGCAAAGCTTTACGGAATTGATATCGAAAAAATCCGCACACAAAATAAACTGGAAGGAAGCTATCTTCTTGCTGGCCAGCAACTCATTATTCCGGGTGGCAAACCGCCAGCTGCCATACCTCCCAAACAAGTCGCCACTGCGCAGCCAGCAACATCCAAAAATAATCCCGCCGTTACAAAAAAGCTCGACGAAAAACCGCTCTCGGTGCGTAGACAACTATATGAAGATCCTGGCCCACTTGGTACGCTGCAGAAGCCCTGCGATTGTTATGTGACGCAGTACTTTAGTGCCCGTCACTTCGCGCTGGACATGCAGTCGAAGAATGACAAGGGAGGATTCGGCGGCCCTGTGTTTGCTGCTGACGATGGTGAGGTGATTCGTGCCGATACAGGCTGGAATGGTGGCTACGGAAATGTGATTGAAATTGCGCATAAGAATGGGCTCATCACGCTCTACGGACACAATAAAATTCTCCTCGTAGAAGTAGGAGACAAAGTAAAACGCGGTGAGCAGATTGCGGAAATGGGACGCACGGGACTTGTGTATGGACCAACCGGCATTCACGTGCACTTTGAAGTGCGTCTGAATGGTGTGAAGAAGAACCCGGTCCTCTATCTTGGCGGAACGGTGACTGGAAAGAAGATCCAGTAGGCGAGGAAAGGCTCGCAAACGGGCTTTTTTATCAAGCTGGGACCGCTTTCAACCTCTTTCCAGGAAAGAGGTTTTCTGCTATACTGTCATGATGGTTTCCAAACAAACATTGACTCCCTTGAAGTACGCTACAGCCCTTCTAACAGGGCTCATCGTACTTCTTGCATTTTCTGTCTGGCTGAAAAATCAAAACACGGAGAACCTTGCAGGCCGCGCACTCAATGCACAGGAACGTGGCGAAACGCCGCGTATGTTTTTTGATGCTGCCCGCGTGACACAAGGCTTTACCGCTCCGCGTGACACGCATGTCATCTTCACCATGCCGCGCAACAAGCGTATTACGAGGATGATCCTCATGGGTGGTCCCGATTACAATAAAGAACGCTACTGGGGGTACTGCTTCACAGGGAACGAGGAAGTAAATAAAGCAGAAGGAAAACGAGGCAAGCAGTTGTACGACGGAACATTTTTCTTCTCGAAGGGAGAAGTGGAAGCACAAAAAAAGCGTCCCCCATCCAACACGGATCTCATCGGTATTATGCGATCCGATGACCTGATCCAGCAGCAAAAAGGAAATCCCCCAGAATCGGATTTTGAAGTCTTTAAGGATGGCGAAACATGCTACCTCATGTCGGGTGTCGATCTCCCTATCGGCCTGGATGATGATGGAGACACGCTCAACAATCAGTTCGAACGTACACTTGGAACAAATTCAGCAAGTCAGGATAGCGACGGCGATACGATTACCGACGGCATCGAAATCTTTATCACGAAAACATCACCGGTGAGCATCGATAGCGATCTTGACGGAATCAACGACAACATTGAAGACAAGAATAAAGACGGCATCAGTTTCGGCGAAACAAATCCAAACAATCCAGACAGTGATCATGATGGACTTTGCGATGGAAACGGATACGGTGGACGCTGTCCGGAAGGATTCAAATCTCCTATCCGCGGAGAAGATATCAACCAGAATGGCGTTGTGGATAGTGGCGAGACGGATCCCACGAAGGTGGACACAGATGGTAACGGCGTTGATGATCGTGACCAGCGTTGGCATGAGCTGCAAACCCAGCAACTGGGCAATAGACCCTATACGGGCACGGATAACGCTCCCTTGTAAAAATACGAAAAAAAAGGTATAATGATCCGATATACACATCCATGAAAAACCAGTTCAAAGCCGCCGGCCTCGTCGTTGCAATCGCACTCTCGATTGCGCCTGTTCCATTTGCATTTGCATATCTCTCTCCGGGTGAAGTATTTGATATTGGCCTTCCGCCCAATAAGCGTGAAGCAAAAGACGAGGCGACTGCGGCCGCAAAAAAGAACTTGCGCGACAAAAAGGAAGCGCAGGGCAATCTTGTGCCCACCATCAATGAAAACCCTGTTTCGTCTTCTTCTGCTTCCAGTGTGAGTCCATTGATCGATACCCCACACGCTGCTGCAGGACAGTCCAGCTCCACATCGTCCGTGCGCCTTGACCTCCTTACCGATGAAGGCCGTTTCCAGCGCAGAGAAGATCGCACGCTTGATCAGCAGCCACAGTTTCCCGTCATCTACATTCAAGACGGTAAAACGACCATTAAAGATGCTCAAGGTCGTGTGTTGCACAGCGGCGCACCACGCACGGCATCCACGGGACCTGCGGATTCACTTGCAATTCTTGCGCTCTTCGTTGCAGGAACACTGACGTTTGTGTGGGCACAGAAGAGACAGAGGGGATTGGTAGAAGCATAGGGAAAGTTGATTGGTTTTTGGTTGATTGGTTTATTCGTTTCGTGGTTTTTCTAGAGCGCTGGTTTTTTTGTATGCCAGAAAGTTTCCTTTTCGAAGGCATGTCCGATTCTTAAGAGCAATCCCTCCGACCACTGTGGCCCTGCAAGTTGAAGACCAATCGGCAGACCTTCCTTGGAAAACCCACACGGAATCGACATCGCGGGAATTCCAGCCATCGCTTGGGGAATCGTGAAAACATCTTCCAAATACATCGCAACAGGATCGTTCGCATGCTCCCCTATTTTCAGTGCGGGGTTTGGTGCAACGGGGGACAAGATGACATCTACTGTTTGAAATGCTTCGTCAAAATCCTTCTTGATGAGAGTGCGTACCTGCTGTGCTTTTTTATAGTACGCATCGAAGTACCCTGCGGAGAGGGCGAATGTGCCGATCATAATGCGGCGCTTTACTTCGTCGCCAAATCCTTCGCTGCGCACACGTTCGTAGTAATCAATGAGATTCTCTGGTTTCTCCACCGTGTGTCCGTAGCGAATGCCATCATAACGAGCCATGTTGGAGCTTACTTCACTGGGACACAGCACATAATACGTTGCGACGGCATACTTCGTCATGGGGAGAGAAATATCCACGATCGTTGCGCCAAGGGATGCGAACACGTTTGCAGATTCGCGGATGGCGGCTTCTACTTCTTTGTTCATTCCGGGAAGGAAGTATTCCTTGGGGAGCCCTATCCGAAGGCCTTTTATAGACTCCTTCATGGTAGAAAGATAGTCCGGCACGGGCTTGTCTCCTGTCGTTGCATCCAGTGGATCCTTCCCTGCGATAACTTGCAAAATCATAGCAAGATCCTCGGTGGTTTTTGCGAGTGGTCCGGTTGTATCCAGAGAACTTGCCATGCTCATTGCGCCAAAACGGCTTGTACGTCCGTACGTTACTCGCATGCCAGTACATGAACAGAAACTTGCAGGCTGACGAATAGACCCTCCTGTATCGGTTCCAAGAGAGAAGATGCATTCATCCGCACTCACTGCCGCTGCGGAACCTCCGGAAGATCCTCCCGCAACACGGGACACATCCCACGGATTTTTCGTTACGCCGTAGCAGGATGTTTCGGTACTTCCTCCCATCGTAAATTCATCGGTGTTCACTTTGCCAATGCTTATGGCACCGCATTCCTTAAGCCTCTTCGTGGTTGTGGATTCAAAGGGCGGAATGTAATTCTTGTTGCGCAGCATGTTCGAGCAGGCTGTCGTTGGAACCCCCACTTCGCAGTACACATCTTTCGTGAGGAACGGAATGCCTGAAAGGGGATTTTCGAATTTTTTTTCTGCATCGATTTTTTTGGCTTCATGAAGGGCTCTCTCGTGATCTATCCACACTACGGCATGAAGCTTGGGGTCCACCTTTTCAAGACGTTCAAGGCATGCAGCCGTTAATTCCACGGCAGAGATTTCTTTCTCTTTCAGTTTTTTATGTGCCTCTGAAATAGTAAGTGCAGAGAGCATCATCCGTGTGCGGAAGGACTTGTAATCTGATGGTTCGTAATGGGCAGAGGGGAGCATTCCAACAGTGCATCAACGTCTGCAAGCGGAGGATGTAACACAACGTCATCACGAAGGACTGTCGATCGTCCTGTTACTTGCGCCGTTGGTTCCACGTTTTTTGTATCCACCTCGTTAAGCGTATCGATGTATGTCAAAATGGACGTGAGTTCCGTACTCATCTTTTTTACGTCTGCGTCCGAAAGCCGTAAACGTGCCAGTTTGGCAATGTGACGGACTTGATCTTGCGAAAGGGATGTCATGTGCGAAGAGTAGCGGAAGAGAGGAACGATGTCAGCGTGAACGTTTTTTCGTTTCAACTAATCAACCAATCAACTAAAACCAATACCTGTCGCTCCCTCTTTCTCCTTCTATCATCTATCCTTCCCCCATGCTTCTCCTTCGTCTTTCCGGCCGTAAACGTTGCGATCTTGTGCAGCGCAAGGGCTCACGGTGGAATGGCAAACATCTTTCCATCAAATGGCTACCCGGCCCTCCGCGTCATCCGAATGTGAATCCGTCCACACGGGCATTGTATGTGGGGGTGGTGACATCTCTTGCGCTCGATGCCTCTGCCGTGAAGAGGAACCGCATGCGGCGCCGTTGTCGCGAAGCTCTGCGTATTGCACTTCAAAAGTACACGAAAACACTCCCCACCATTCAATTGCTCTTAGTGCCGCGTTCCTCTAGCATGCAGTGCGCCTTTCAGGAGATTGAGGCAGATATTGAAACTTTTCTTTCCACACTCTAACGCGTGAATCCCACTCCTCAAGCTCGTCGAAGCAATCTCGATTTGATCGTCATGTTTTTGGCGCTCTTTATTGTATTGCAGTTTGGTTTGCCACGCCTTTTCCCCACCATCTTTGGTAACAATAATATGCCTGCGCAAAGCATAGAACTCACCTCGGCGGAATCTTTCACCTTCGGACATCACCCCGTCCTCACGGTGACCAATACCATGAAGGAAGATTTCACCCTGCCAGATCGTTGCCCACAGCCACCCGTTAATATTTCCTTTGTCGATCAAGACGGTTCGGGTCAAGAAGTGCTGACAGACCTGATGGCAAATGAGACGTCGATTCCGTGCGAACCATCTCCTGTCGTCCCGGCGGGGAAATCCATCGCTATCAGCCTTGCACCCTGGAAGTATTCCCTCTTCGATCGAGCGGGGACGTACGAAGCAAGCCTCTCGGTTGTGACCGGAACAGGAGACATTGTGAACCAGGTTGCAACGACGAGATTTGCCATGAAGGAGCCTGGAAGTTTCACAAAACTCTTCCGTGCCATCATCACGAAACCATTCTTGAATGGCCTTATCTTCATCGCATCCTTCATGCCAGGGTATAACCTTGGTCTGGCCGTCATCCTGCTTACCATCATCGTGAAACTCCTTCTCTTAATCCCCAATCAACATGCTTTGGAAGGTCAGAGAAAGTTGCAGCTCATTCAGCCAAAACTCGATGAGCTCAAAAAGAAGTATCAGGATGATCAGAAGAAACTGCAGGAAGAAACGCTCAAGTTATGGAAGGAATACAAGATCAACCCCATGCAGTCGTGCCTGCCCATGCTATTGCAGTTCCCTATCCTCATCGGACTCTTTTATGTCATTCGCGATGGGTCTGTCCTCGCGCTTTCCCATCATCTTTTGTACGCGCCGTATCAAGATCTTTCCTGGCATTTTAATCCTCACTTCCTTGGGTTCGATCTTACGAAGCCGAGTCTTTTTGTCTTTCCACCCCTCCTCGTCATTCTTCAGTTTCTTCAAATGAAACTCGCCTTCGCGAAGCAAAAAAAGAAGCAAACGATCATCGAGGCGTCTGCTCCCAAGAAGCGATGGCAACTGCCGGAGATGAATCAACAAACGGTGATGCTCTACGTC
>CAZEUQ010000004.1:0-23984 GCA_964515125.1 uncultured Candidatus Peribacteria bacterium | reverse complement strand
TCTTTCAGGGCTCCATACGCTTTTACAAGTTGCTGGAGTCCGTTCTCTTTCCCATGAATGAGATCATCACCAAAGAGAATTGCAACGATGTCACTCGTCACCCAGTCATGCGCTTTTGCAATGGCGTCGCCATCACCACGCATGTCTTTTTGATACATCGTTGTGAACCGTACTTCATGGTATCGGCTCAATTCTTCTAGGAGATGAGATTTCCCGCGCTTGGCGAGTTCGGCTTCCAACGTTGCATCAGTCTTAAAAAAATCCGGTATTGCCTCTTTTCCTTCGCTGATCACAAAGCAAATATCTTTTATCCCCACACTTAGACATTCATCCACAAGGAGCGCGATAATCGGCTTCTTGCCAATCGGCAATAATTCCTTTGGCACAACTTTAGTCCACGGGAGGAATCGCGTGCCGAACCCAGCGACGGGAAGAATGGCTTGAGAGAGGTTCATGGGCGGATAGGATAGCACAAAGGTTGACTCGTTGATTGGTTGATTGGAGGCCCCAAAAACGAATCAACAAGTCAACCAATCAACCGTTATTCGCTAATCCTCACAATCTTCACCTTCTCTTCTTTTGGAATCAGGATTTTCAGGATGCATTCTTTATTAAACGTTGCTTTGATCTTCTTCGGGTCAATCTGAAACGGCAATGTGATGGAACGACTAAATTCTCCCCAATAGCATTCCTGCAAATAGTACTGATTGTGCGGAATGTCATCACTTTGCTTGCGTGCACCGCGAATGGTGAGGACGTTATCGGTGATTTCAATATCAATATCACTCAACTTCACGCCGGCGATGGGCGCTTTGACGATGTAGTAGTTATCGTACTCAAAAATATCCACGGCAACCTGCCCTCGTTGCGCTGTGCGTTGCTGCTGATCGCTTGCCGCAGAAGGAGGCCACGACGCCTCTGCTGCAGAAGCGCTCGACGTTGCATCGTTCGTATTCATCGAGGAAAAAATTCCGTGGAAGGAGGGGCGAGCCATTTCGTGCAATGGTAGCAAAAATCGCTTGTAGGAAGCAAAAAACGAAACTGGCAGAAAATCATTCTTATGGGAAGATGCTACATAAAAGGATCAATAAAAAAAGAATCAAGAACCAAACAATAGAAAAGACGAAGAGCAAACATTTTCCATTTTTTCATTTTCCATTGATTCTTGGCACTTTTGTATTGGAATTTTTCTTCCACTTGCTCTCTTTTTATCCATCAGTACAATCCCTCCATCCCCCAACTTCTCTCTCATGCCAACCGCAACGTTACAAAACACAATCCGACGTCTCCGCTTCGAAAAAGGAATGACGCAGGAAGAGCTCGCGCTCCGAACAGGTGTAAGCCGCCAGACAATTATGTCTATTGAACGAGGCGCCACCAACCCATCCGTCCTCCTGGCTTACAAAATCGCCATGGCGCTACAGGTGCAGGTAACCGATGCCTTCCAAGTAGAAGGAAGTTTGGTACCTGTGTAAACGTTTATTTGTTTACTCGTTTATTGGTCTATTCGTTGCTTGTGTACATTCTTTCTGTAACAAATAAACGAATCAACCAAGAAACTAAGAACATTTTCTCATATCCTCAATCGTCACCTGCAGCTCTTCGCGGCCGTTCCATGTTTGTAATGACAGTTTGCACGCAAGGTCGATTTGCTTATTCTGAACGTGCTCCAAAAGATGCCCCATGCGAAATGCGATCGCTTTTTTGCCGAATACAGAACAGGAAAGATGTGATCCATCGTGACCTACGCAGCGCATCATGGAGAGTTCTGCTGCCGAGAGTAAAAACAATGGTTCTGGATTCCCCTCACCAAAAGGTTCCAATGTTTGTAGCTCTTTCACAAACGCTGGCGTAAGAAATTCCGGTGTGACTGCTCCGTCTAAACGCATTTGTGGCACAAGTAGCTCGTGTGTGATGCCACGTTCCACCAGCATGGTATTCAGGAGCGTTTTTACCATAGGGAAAGAATCTTCTTTCATGGTGCATCCTGCAGCCTGGCTGTGCCCGCCAAAGCGAAGCAAGAGTGGTCGCAAGCGCTCATCATGCAGGAGTTCCGGAAGATGGATGCCCGGGACGCTGCGCAGCGATGCCGTACATATACCATTACGGAGAGAGCCCACCAGCGAAGGTCGCCCAAATTCTTCGCTTAATTTTCCTGCAAGGAGCCCCACAATTCCTGCAGGAAACTTTGTACTTGCTCTACAGAGAAAGAACGCATCATCAACGGTGGTTTGTATCTCCTCGTAGAGTTCCCGTGTAACCTTCTGACGCTCTTCATTATATGTTTCCAATTGCTTGAGCGCCGCACGGTCACCCATGAGTGCATCGAATGCGGTGCGAGGATCTGCCATGCGGCCGCTCGCGTTAATGCGCGGCGCAATGCGAAAGCCTACGTCCGTGCTTGTCATCATCGCGGCATCTATCCTCGCTTGATCTATGAGCATCTTGAGTGCGCTCGTCATGGGGAGTCGGCGTGCACTTTGGAGTCCGTACATCACGAGCGTGCGATTTTCCCCTTTGAGGGCGCCCATATCGGCAATAGTGCCGATGGCAGCGAGCGCCAAATCTTCCTCAAGACCTTGCCATACTTCTATTCCGTCCGCCTGTTCCAGCGCGCGTACGAGCATGAGCGCAACGCCCGACCCCGTAAGGTGTGCATTGGGAAATTCCGATGGAATCTTTGGGTGCAGAACGGCATACGCGGGAGGTCTTCCATCATGTGCAACGTGATGGTCGGTTATGATGATGTCCATTCCTTTGTGGTGCGCATGCACAATTTCCTCGCGTGCGCTGATGCCAGTATCCACTGTGAGGAGTAGCGTAACACCTTGTTCAAGGAGCGAATCAATACTTGTTGTTTTCAGTCCATATCCTTCCTCCTCACGATGAGGAAGATACACAACAGGATCAATTCCTCTTCGTCGAAATGCTCGCGTGAGTTGTACGCATCCTGTAATGCCATCTGCATCGTAATCACCAAAAATACCGATGCGTTCTCTTCGTGCGATGGCGGATCGTATGCGATCTAACGCGCGACCCATTTCTGGAAAGAGCATGGGATCCGAAAGTCGTACCTGCTCTGCCATGGGGCCCCTGTGGATCATCCTTTCCTGCGCGAGGACATCGGGCAGATCTGCTCCAAAGCGCCTGTCGGCAAGTATCCATCGTTTGCCTGTGAAAGAAAGAGGTGAGTTGGTCAAAAGAATGGAAAATGGAGAATGAGGATAAACCTTTCTACGACGATTAACATCCTCTTTCTTCATTCTGCGTTCCATGTTCTCAATTTCCGCTTAGATCCACCTCTTTATACGTTCCAAGATGCTCCAGAACAGCAGCTTCCACCGCCTCTAATTTTGCCTGGGATCGTGCTTCAATACACACCGACAGACACGGGCTCGTGTTGCTCTGGCGAATACCCGCCCATGCGCCATCCCCGAAATCAATGCGTGCACCATCCAGCGTATTCACGGGGTGCGTCTTCGTAAAATAGGCAATGATGGACTGGATGACCTCCGTTTTTTTGTCGTCCGGGCAATGTGGACGGCGTTCATGCGCCTGAAAAACCTTTGGATATGCACGAATCAGCTTTGAGAGAGGATCTTTCTTTTTTGTGAGGATCATGACAATGCGCAGTGCCGCAACGAGAGCGTCATCGAAAGGGAAATACTGTTCACCACAAAAGAAGTGTCCGGATTGTTCACCGCCGAGAGTCGCACCATGTTCGCGCATGGCATGTTCTACGAATGAGTGTCCCACTTTGCAGAGGACGGGTTTTCCTCCCCATTTCGCAATCTCCGTTTCCAGGACGGATGAATTACTCACGGTAAAAACAATAGGGGCATTCGGGTGTCTGGCAAGATGATCTTCGCTCAAGAGGAGTAATGCTTCATCTGCCGTGACGATCGTTCCTCTTTCATCCACGAGTCCCATGCGGTCACCATCGCCATCAAAGGCGATGCCAAGATGGGCCCCCTCCTCCTTCACTTTTTTTTGCAGATCAACGAGCGTGGTGTGTTTACTGGGATCTGCAGGATGGTTCGGGAATGTTCCATCTGGCTCCAGATACATCCCAACAACATCTGCGCCAACACTCTTCAGGACGTCTACATTGGTAGGCCCCGCAACACCGTTCCCGCCATCCACCACAATCTTCATTCCTTTTCCCGCCTTTGCAAAGAGTGTTGAAAGTCGGGCTTTATACGGTGTGAGTGCATCGTACGATTCTTGCGATCCTTCTCCAGCAATGAAATCCTCTTTCACAATCTTTTCGTACAACATTTGTAACTCCTCACCAGAAAATGCCTCGGCATCGGCGCATTGTAATTTGAGACCGTTGTCGCTCGGTGGATTGTGACTTGCTGTCACCTGCACGCTTCCATCGCATTGTCGATCACACAACGTGAAGTAATTTACGGGACTTGGCGTTTCGTCAATCTTCACAACAGCACATCCTGTCGACATCAATCCCTTTATGACCGCATCTTCAAATTTTGGACTGTGTGTCCGTGCATCGCGCCCAACGATCACGCGGGGATGATCCTTCTTTGTCCGTTCACGGAGAACAGAGCCAAATCCTTTTCCAATGAATTCACATGCCTCTTCCGTGAGTTCATGATCCGCTTTACCTCGGATGTCGTACGCCCTGAAAATGCTGCGGTTGAGTGATGGCATAGATCGACAAGAGAATAGAGGGTTCACGGCTTTGTATCCAGCTTCTTCCGCAAAAAAACAGAACATTCAAAGCAAGGTGTATACTCTCTGCTATGCGACGACGAACAGTAGCGATTCTGGTTGTCATTGTTATCCTACTTCTTGCAGTTGGACTGAGGCACCGCAGGCAACGCATGTCGGAACAGGAATCACACTCATTGTCCTCTTCTTCCACTGCGTCTCTTTCCGCAGAAGGAAAAACACCCTCTGCACAGCAGAATTTTTCTCTTGGTGCGGGGACGTATGAACGCTCCATACAATTCGGTGGCCAAGACAGGACATACCGCATCCACGTTCCACCATCGTACGATCCATCGACTCCACACGCGCTCGTCATCGCCATTCACGGTGGAGGAGGAGATATAGAGAGCGCAGAAAGGAGCATGGGGTGGGATAGAGAAGCAAATCAGGAAGGCTTCCTTGTGGTCTATCCACAGGGAACAGGAACCAAACTTCTGGGGAAAACCTTCGGCACATGGAATGGTGGTATTTGCTGTGGAGATGCGGCGAAAAAGAATATTGATGATGTCGGTTTCATGCGCGCCATGATTGATGCCATTGCAGAAGAATTCAACCTTGATCCAAACCGCGTGTATGCAACGGGCATTAGTAACGGCGGCATGATGAGTTATCGCCTGGCGTGTGATCTTTCGGATCGGATTGCCGCTATTGGCCCCGTTGCCGGCCAGTTCGATGGTGGCCAGCGCTGCATCATGAAACGACCTGTTCCTATTTTGCATCTTCATGGCCTTGCAGATCCCTGCGCAAAAATGGAAGGAGGAACATGTGGCGGCTGTTTCAACGATTATCTAGAGGCACTTCACATTCCGGCGAAGAAAAATGACACCTGGCAGTGCACGCCCGTGCCGAGCACGTTGGCTATCTGGGCAAAGAGGAATGGATGTTCCCAGCAGACATCCGTCGTGAGCAATGCCAATGGCGTGAAATGCATTTCGTACGGATGTCCTTCCAATGCCACAACTGAACTATGCACCATTGAAGGAATGGGTCACCAATGGCCGGGGGGAGATAATAAAGTTCCTTCCTGCTCAACAAAGCCCAACGGACTTGTGTGCCAGGAGTGGAAAAAGACCGTCGGCCCCGAAAGTGATGCACTCAACGGAACCCATGCACTCTGGAAGTTCTTCCAAGCGCATCCCATGAAGTAAAACGCGAAGTACGACAAGAATAAGCTGACTTTTCGTTGTATTTCTGCTATAATCAGCAGATGCCCAAACCTCCGCTCACTGTCGCATATTTCACCATGGAAGTTGCTCTCTCACGGGAGATTCCCACCTTTGCAGGTGGCCTGGGTGTTCTTGCGGCAGATTTAATGCACTCCTGTGCGGACCTTGCCGTACCATCCGTATGCGTGACGATGTGCTGGCAGCATGGGTACATGCACCAAGAGATTGATCACGATGGAACGCAACACTACAGCGATGTTGCGTGGAATCCATCACAATTCATGAAACTTCTTCCAAGCAGGATCCACATCACCATCGAAGGGCGTGATGTCTCGGTTGGCGCGTGGCACTATGATCTTCAAGGCTCTGGGTCTGCTGTCCCTATCCTTTTTCTGGAGACAAATCTTCCCGAAAATCATCCAGAAGATCGTGACATCACCAAATATCTCTACGGAGGAGACGGCTCCATGCGCATCAAGCAGGAACTTGTGTTGGGTATCGGCGGTGTACGGATGCTTCGTGAGCTTGGCTACAGCGACATCGGCACGTTCCACATGAACGAGGGGCATAGTGCATTTCTTACACTAGAACTTCTGCGTGAACGAGATTTTCAGGATGATGCCGTACGAAAGTCATGTGCATTCACGACCCATACTCCTGTGAAAGCAGGTCACGATGTCTTTCACTACGACCTTGCCTGGAAAATTGCAGGGGATCTTCTTCCCTGGCACATCAAAAAGCTTGCGGGAGAAGAACAACTCTCCATGACGCACCTTGCCATGCATCTGTCTCACTACACGTGTGGCGTTTCCCGCGTGCATGGCGTTGTTTCGAACATGATGTTCCCCGGTGAGCACATCGACTTCATTACAAACGGCATTCATCATCCCAATTGGGCGAGTAAGGAAATGCAAGCACTCTTTGATCTGCATATTCCCGGCTGGCGAGAAAACCCTACCCTTCTCGAAAAGGGTAATTCCCATCTTCCCGATGATGCATTGTGGAAAGCTCATCAGGCGGCAAAAAAACGCCTCCTCAAAGCGGCTCAACCGTATGCACATACAGCGCTCAAGCCAGAGATTCTCACCATCGCAAGTGCGCGAAGGGTTGTGTCGTACAAACGCCCCGAACTTCTCTATACAAACTTGGAACGCCTTAAAGAAGTAGGTGGCGGGAAAATTCAAATCATCCATGCTGGGAATGCACATCCACAGGATGCCTTCGGACAAGATGTCATTAAACGGATGATCGAGCGGAGCGATACGCTCAAGGACAGCATCACCATTGTGTACATGCCGAATTACAATCCGGACCTTGCAAAGATTCTCACGGCCGGCGCAGATGTGTGGCTGAATACTCCCATGCGTCTTCATGAAGCATCCGGCACGTCAGGTATGAAGGCATGCATCAACGGAGTCTTAAATCTTTCCACCTTAGATGGTTGGTGGGTAGAAGGCTATGAGCAGGATAGTGAAGCAGGCTGGAGAATCGGACCGCTTGCGGAGGCGCTTGCGGATGCCAATGAACACAGGAAGATCGATGCGGAAGATCTGTACACACAACTCCAGTACGAAGTGATTCCGGAGTATTACTACGAAAACCGCGCTCGCTGGATTCATCGCATGAAGCGTTCCATAGGACTCATGAGCACGTTCAATACACATCGATGCATACGGGAGTACATCGAGAAGGCGTGGGGAGGACAATAGGAAGAAAGCAGAAGTCAGAAGACAGAAATCAGAGGGCAGAAGACAGCGCGACGGTCAGTTTTTATGCATCACGGCTCTCTGTCTTCTGCTTTCCTCTTTCATGCCCCGCCTCTTGCAAATCAAGAGAGATCAACTTCATACTAAAGTGCCTTTTCCCCTCTTCTTTATGCATCGTTTCCGTGCGTTTTGTAGATCACTCATCTCATTCCCGCTATTTGTTGGCATACTTCTTGGCATTGGTGGTACCGCACTTGCGGGGCAGAATGGATCTGCCGTTTTTCGCGATGTTGTTGCGGGTTCCTACTACGACAATGCCGTGGGGGAGATGTACGCTTCGGGCATTATTAAAGGATATGCTGACGGACGCTTTGGCCCAGATGACTACGTGACACGTGCGCAGGTTGCCGTGATGATGCAACGCCTTCGTGATGACGTAAGTGGTGTAACACCGCGTTCCAGCTCTTCTAGCTCACGTTCTTCTTCATCTTCCAGCAGTTCCAGTTCATCCTACGATGCCAATAATTCAAACGGAGTCCTGGCATTTTCTACTCCTCTTGCGCAGTACACCGAAGTTGCGAAGAACGTTTCCATTGCCGTTGTTCGTTCGGGAGGAACCAAGGGTTCTGTGAACGTGAGTTATTCCATGACAGGTGGCACTGCAATTCCTGCATCACACTACACGCCATCCACGGGGACACTCACCTTTGCAGATGGCGAAACAACGAAGACGTTTGCCATCAAGCTCGTACGAAATACTGCTGCAGAAGGAACAAAAAACTTTTTCATAACACTCAAAAATCCTACCGGAGGAGCCGTGCTTGGTTCTCAGAATAAGCTCGATTTCCACATCATCGATGCCGACGGTGGTGGCGATAACGCAAACTCTTCTGCATCCCGCACATCCTCTTCCTCTTCTTCTGCAACAAGCGTTGCAACAGGGTTCTCCTTCACAGCTTCTGCCTTCGGCGTGATGGAAAATGCAGGTTCCGTTTCCATTACCGTTCAGCGTACTGGCTCTACGACATCTGCAGGCAGCGTAAATTATGCAACCAGCGCCGGAACGGCGCAGAGCGCGGAATTTACCAATGTTTCGGGCACGCTCAACTTTAGCGCAGGAGAAACAACGAAGTCATTTACAGTAGCTGTTCAGGATGACAGTGTGATCGATGGCAATAAATCGGTGAACCTTACACTGACGACCCCGGTGAGCTCCGCTCTTATGACTCCTAGCGCGGCGACACTTTCTATTGTAGATGACGATGTTGGCGCAACGGGTACCGGAACGGTGCAGTTCACCAGTAGCACGTATCGCATTTCCGAGAGTCAGGGATATGCGGTCATCAGTGTCGTGCGCGGAGGAGATCCTACCAAAACCGCCTCCGTTGCTTATGCAACGAATGGCGGCACAGCCATCACAAACGCGGACTACACCGCTGTCTCTGGCACACTTAACTTTGCTATAGGAGAAATGACAAAAGTATTTCTGGTTCCGGTTGTAAAGGACGATCTGTCTGAGGATGAAGAAGCAGTCAACCTTCAGCTCTCCAGCCCCACGCACCTTACACTTGGCACGACAAATATTGCAGTCTTAAAGATTCAGGAATAAACCGGTCTTCATCGTTCAAAGAAAAAAGAGGGGCCACCGGCCCCTCCTTTTGTTACGCAGCGACAACGATCTCTTCATCTACAACAGATTCCTCTTCTGTGTCGGCATGGTTCTTGGAGCCGAGGAGCACCATGTCGTCCATCACTACTTCTGTGCGATGCATGGTAACACCCTGGTCGTTCTTCCAGGTGCCTGTTTTCAGGTGACCCCGTACATAAAGAGGCTTCCCTTTTTTCACATACTCGCCGCAGAGCTCGCCCAGCTTGCCCCAGGCAACAATGTTATGGAATTCCGCCTGTGTTTGTTTGTCGCCTTGCGCGTCTTTCCATACGCGGTTGGTCGCAAGCCCAAACGTGCAGACGGTCTGGCCCTCGGCCGGTTTTTTGAGCTCTGGAATGTGTGTCACATTCCCGAGCAGGGTAACGGTATTCACCGATTTCATAAGAGAAATGGGAAAGAAATAAAGCGGTAGTACCGTAGATGCTTGCGGCTTAGAAAGATGCGCCAGAATATGCAGCATGTTGCTCCATTGTTCTTTTTTTGGCTTAGAATAAACGTTTAAACAGTTCTTTGTCATCGAAGAACGTCCAGAGCGCATCCCTTTAAGAGGGGCGAATGATTGCTCCCCAAGCCTGTTTTTGGTACTGTCTGCAAGCTCTGGAGCCATAGCTTCCACCTACGTCCCGCTGTACGGGACTTCGGCGGACAGGCAGCTGGCCTCCTGATCATTCCATCATCTTTCTTTGGAGCCATAGCTCAGCTGGTTAGAGCGCTTCCCTGTCACGGAAGAGGTCGCGGGTTCGAGTCCCGTTGGCTCCGCCATTACTCCCCTTAGTCGTATCCATTTTTTTCTCTCGATACATCTCGGAATAGTGGATGGAGAGCATTATTGTCAGAGTGTAGTTGCGAGCGATGTTCGACAAGCATGCGAAGGGTGTATGGCTTTATGGCGATGCCAGTGCTCACTCCCATCGTCTGCTTTGGCGAACGATTCCGCACAGCGGAAGTCACCCCCTTGCAACACAGCGACGCAAGAAAGACGGCCGCGAGCAATGTTCGAAGAGAATACTGCAGTCGGAGAGGTTCGTTGTCACTTACACAAGCATAGATTTCCCGTTCGCGTTCAAGTGTTTCCATGTCTCTATGGTAAAGCCTCTCACCGCCCCTTTGTCTACAGAAAAATCCTTCCCAGCTCTTTCAGATGTTCTACCACTTTTCCATGATGTACACAGAGGACGTCGAGGCGGGATGGGCCATCGTACACATGAGCGATGCACCATTTGGAGATTGCACGCCGAAGGCAACGCTTCTTCCTACCATTCACGGCAGTACGAATGGGATACAAGGAAGAATTGTGTGAACGTGTTTTTACTTCAACAAAGACAATCATGCGTTCAGCCCTGTCATAGGCCACAATGTCAATTTCATCGCGGCCAAAGCGGACATTGCAATCGATGACCGAATACTGCTTCTGCATCAAATACCGAAGCGCAACAGCCTCACCTTCTTTGCCGAGAAGTAAATGGGATGCCATGAGCGCATCGTATAAGAAACAAGAAGACGAACGTACACCAGACCATCATCCTGTCGTGTTGTCGGGTCTTTCTGGTTGCGAGAAAGGTGTACGATAGTACACTTCCGCTACCTTCTCCTTTCTTCCCATGCTTGCCCAATTAACCTCCTTTACAACCATTGGTGTCGATGCCACACCTGTCTCCGTAGAAGTGGGAACCACGCCGGCTGCTGAACCGAAGTTTCATATCGTTGGCCTTGGTGACACCGCCGTTCAGGAAAGTAAACAGCGTGTTGCCATGGCGATGAAAACATCCGGATACAGAATGCCCATGGGTCGCACAACCCATGTGAATCTTGCCCCTGCGCACCTTCGTAAGGCAGGCTCGCGCTACGATTTGGCAATTGCACTTGGCATTTTGCAAAGCAGCGATAGCATTACAATTTCCCCTTCCGTCTTTGAGGAGACGGCATTTCTTGGTGAGTTAGCATTCGATGGTGCTGTTCGGCATGTGAGCGGCGTTCTCGCCGCCGCTATTGCGTGTAGGAAGCATGGCGTGCGCCGGCTTGTGGTGCCGTCTATCAATGGACCAGAGGCAGCACTCGTGCCAGATTTGGATGTCATTGCCGTATCGTCCCTTGCAGAGGCAATTGGCATGCTCACTGGAGAGATTCCTATTCCTCTCATCGAGCCTCCTGCATCCAGCCCATCATCTCTCTTGGACACCATCGACTTTGCGGATGTCCGGGGACAAGTTGTTGCAAAACGAGCACTCGAAATTGCTGCGGCAGGCGGCCACAACGTTCTGCTTTCCGGCGCACCGGGATCGGGCAAAACACTCCTCGCGCGTGCACTCCGTGGCATTCTTCCTCCCCTCACACGAGATGAATCTCTGGAAGTCACAGGCATCTACTCCGTTGCCAATCTTTTACCCAGTGATACACCACTCATGCAGGAGCGGCCTATTCGCACAGTCCATCATACAGCAAGTGGCATCGCGATTGTTGGTGGTGGACAGATCCCTGGCCCTGGAGAAGTATCTCTCGCACATCGTGGCGTGCTTTTTTTAGATGAACTCGCGGAATTTCCGGCACAAGTCTTAGAGGTTCTTCGGCAACCCATGGAAGATCGCCGCATCACCATTAACCGAGCACAGGGCACGGTCACCTTTCCTGCAGATTTTATCCTTGTTGCGGCGATGAATCCTCCGCAATACAGCCCTTCGATTGCGGGGAAAATACAACGCAGAATTTCGGCGCCCCTTTTAGATCGCATTGATCTTACGATTGACGTGCAGCCCGTGGAGATACGCGACCTTCAGCAAAAGCCCGATCCCCATACAGAAACAAGTGCGCAGATTCGTGAACGAATTTTGGCAGCTCGAGAACGACAACGAAAGCGATTTCAAAAAACATCATTCACGACCAATAAAGAGATGGGCGTCAAAGACTTGGACGTATTCTGTCCGCTGAATGCAAAAAGTGAGGCCATACTTTTGCAAGCCGCAGACCGGCTCAAACTTTCTGCGCGTAGTTATCATCGTACGATCAAAGTTGCACGAACCATTGCAGACCTTGCAGGGAGCGATGCGCTGGAAGTAGGGCACATCGCCGAGGCTTTGCAGTACAGGCAGGTGGTAGGCGCATAAGTACGAAGCACGAAATTCGAAATCCAAAAGGACGGCGATCGCCTTTTTCGGATTTAATGCTTCGAATTTCGGGTTTCTGCGATTACAATCGCAGCAATGCACTTCGCTGACCGCCTTCAAGAGAAGATCAACCAGAGCTCGCCCGTGTGCGTGGGGTTAGATCCTGCACTCGAAAAACTTCCCAATGGATTGCATCGCTCTGCACAGGGAGTTTTGGAATTCTGCAAGGGGATTATTGATGCAACGAAAGATATTGCATCCTGCATCAAGCCACAGATGGCATACTTTGAAGTTCTCCGCGCGGAAGGGATGCAGGTTTTTTGGGACGTGTGTGATTATGCGCATCAACAAGGGCTCATCGTCATTGCCGATGGAAAGAGAAATGATATCGGAACAACCTGCGAAGCATATGCAGATGCGTATCTTTCTTCCGATTCTTCCATCGATGCACTGACCGTCTCTCCCTATCTTGGCTCGGATGGCATCAAGCCTTTCATCGATCGAGCGATGAAACATAAGAAAGGAATCTTCGTTCTCGTAAAAACAAGCAATCCAAGTTCAGGAGAGTTGCAAGATCTCCCTGTCGGCGACGAAGCAGTGCATGAACATATGGCACAACTCGTCGAAAGTTGGGCACGCGAACAATTGAGAAGCAATAACGTGTCCTGTGTGGGAGCGGTTGTTGGGGCAACGTATCCCGAAGAAATGAAGTATCTACGCACGCTCATGCCGCATGTGCCATTCCTCATCCCTGGTTACGGCGCACAGGGTGGCACTGCTGCAGACATCAAACATGGTTTCTTGGCCGATGGCTCTGGTGCCATTGTGAATGCATCTCGTTCTATTATTTTTGCATCCAAGGGAAAGAACTGGAAAGAAGCCGCACGAAAAGCAGCGGAGGAGATGGTGGAGGATTTGAGAAAAGTAATCAGCAAGTAGTGATTCGCAATTGTGATGTGGGCGCATAGCGCCTCGCTTATTTTTGCCACCGAGTTCCTTCGGCAAGTGGTGTACTTCCTCCTTCTATCCAATTGAAGATACCGCTTCCATCTGTCCAGGATACAGCACCGGGACGGCCTGGTAGACCGGGGTCATCCAATGTAAGACGGATGAATGTGTCGGTTGCAGACGTATCGAAACTTACATCGCCGCGAATTTCAAGCGTACGCACAGAACCATCTCCTGGCAGTGCTCCCAGTGCACCCAATGCGACACAACTCACATTTTCGCTGGAAATGGAACAGGATCCTTCACCGGGAACATCAGGACTGCTGATGGTCCAATTGGTCACATTCACGCCGCTTCGAAAAACTTTTGGATAGAATCCTGTGAGGGAGATCGTCTGCCCAGAAACGGTCGATGCTGCAAACGAAAAAGAGCCCAAGAGTACGTCTGTTCCTGCTTGGAGTGTATCCGTTTCACTCCCGACCCGTGCTACCCGCGTGATCCGTCCAAACGCAGTTTGATGTTGCGGGAAAGGAGGAGAGAATGCATAGGAATATGTCTGGAATGAAACAGGGTCGAATGCCGTCATGGTAAAACTGCGCACCTGTACAAGCTGGTTCGATGCTCCTCCATCGCCAATATTGCGTACGAGTGTTCTTGCGATGATGGGAAATGCCGCATTGGCGGAAATGGCAAAACCAGACCCCGTATTGAGTTCACGGAATTCATACATTTTCTTATATTCTTCCGTGTCGGAAGTGGTGCGACGTCGTAGGGTGGCAATTTTTCTTCCATCGATCGTCACAAGATCAATGCCACTTAACGAAAGTGCCTCCGTGACGAGCGTTATTTTTGCAGATGAAACAATGGTCCTTGTTGATTGCGGAATTGTCGTCCCATTTGCGATGGCATCCGAATTTTGACCAACAATGAGAAAATGACTGACGGGTGGCAATGCGAAGAGAGATGAAGATGATGAAACCGAGGAGGTAGACGAAGATGAAGAAGAGCTTGAGGAGATTGGAAGAGACGATGACGACGAACTGGATGAGCTTAGTACTTCCCCGCGCTCCGCAGCGCGATAGGCATCTAACATGCCCTCTGCTTCACTCAATGCTGCGGCCGTAAGGCGAGCCATTTGCCCACGTGTGATGAGGGCATCCACAGGAAGAGATGTTGGGAGCGTAATTCCTACGGAGGCTGTAGCACGAAGGTACGGATCAAACCATTGATCCTGTGAATGATGCTCAATGTCGTACCCATAGACCGTCGCAATCATCTTGAGTGCCTCTGCATGATTGACCGTATTCGCAGGCTGAAATGTTCCGTCTGGGTACCCACCAATGAACCCATGAGACTTTGCAAAACAAACGTAACGGCTAAACCAATCATCCTGTTTTACATCAGGAAAACAATTTTCTGCATCGTTTTCGCTCACCGTGAGTGTGCTCTTACTTTCCAGAACAATCTTCAAAAACTCTGCGCGATTGAGCGTTCTGTTGGGACGGAACGTTCCGTCTGGGTACCCACCTACTACTCCCTCGTCCGTGAGGACGCTAATGGCAACGCTCTCCGGGGAGTCAGGCCTTGTATCGGTATATGGAAGATTGCTTGATGCGAGGTTCACGGCAAATGCCGGAATGGCTACGGAGAAAACGATGACGAAGAGGAGGGGGCGACGCATAGGCTTCAAGTATACCGCTTTCTGATTTTCTGCTATAGTGCCGCGCGCTATGGTGAAATTTGCCGCCACCGACTCCGCTGCTTTGGAACTGACGACGAAGTCGCTTTCCTTGCTCGTCTTCCCAAAGAAGCTCAAAGAAGGAGCCCGCATGATTGCGAGTCACCCTGAAGAGGAATACATGAAGGGCGTCATCAGCTGGCCAGGGGAGTATGATTTCGACGGCATCTTCTTTAAGGGAATAGGACAAAATGAAGGAAGCCAAGTTTCGTACGTATCGGACATAGAAGGAGTGCGGTGTGCGTTTGTTGATGCGCCAGTTCTGGAATGGGGCGATAGCGATATCGAGAAACTTGGTGCGGTGGATGTTCTCACTATCGTTGCCGATAAGGAGAAGGCTGTGAAGGCACTCATCGAAACAGTCGACCCACGCATCATCATTCTCCTCGAAGGAGAACATGGTGATCTTCCGAATATTGTGAAAGCTCTTGGAGAGGGCGCAGAAACTGTTTCCGAAATCAAGATACAGAGCGGTTCCTTGCCGCAGGATACGAGGAAAGTAGTGGTGTTGAAATAACAGGCTGATTGGCTTGTCCTGAGCGAAGTCGAAGGGTTTTTGGTTGATTGGCCTGTCTGCCGGAGTGCTCGAAAGGACAAAGGTAGATTGATTCGTTATTCCGTATGTCGATGTTCGCCTTTAGAATCATTCCATGCTCCCGTAGTTCAACGGATAGAACAATCCCGTCCTAAGGGATAGATGTAGGTTCAATTCCTACTGGGAGCACCATTCGACTCACTTCGCTCGCTCATGGTAAACCACGATAAATATTTGCATTCCACGATCTCATGACCAACCTATCCTTCTTCCCTCTGAATCTTCGCACCAAGAGCAGTGAGCTTCTTTTCTAAATCTTCGTACCCACGTTCAATGTAATGCACATCGGTAATGGTGGTTGTTCCTTCTGCGCAGAGTCCTGCAATGACCATCGCTGCACCAGCCCGAATGTCATTACTCGTCACGGTGCGTCCACGAAGTGTTGTTGGCCCAATAATGAGTGCCTGATGGGAATTGAGGATTTCAATCTGTGCTCCCATCTTTTCCAGTTCGTACAGGTACGCCATGCGGCCTTCGAAGAGAACTTCAAACACGCGGCTCACACCGTCTGCTTGCGTCATGAGCACGCCAAACGGCGCCTGCAGATCGGTCGGGAAGCCTGGGAAAATATTTGTCTGAATGCGCGTTGCAATGAGCTTAGAATTGCGTCCATCTACTTCCAGCGCACCATCTTCATGCCATCTATATTGTCCTCCTGCGCGCTTTACAGCGCCAAGGAATGAGATGAGATCATGACGATCCACTCCCTGGAGGAGGATGTGTCCCTTGGTTGCAAGCCCTGCGATCATAAATGCACCTGCTTCCAGGTAATCCGAAATGACGGTGTGCGTCACGGGAACAGGATCCTTCACGCCCGTTACTTCCAAGATGTGTGGGCCGACAATCCTCACCGTTGCTCCTGTTGCTTGAATAAAACGTTCCACATCTTTTACGTGCGGTTCCAATGCTGCCATGTGAATGATCGTTGTTCCTTCCGTGCGTGCGGCAGCAAGGAGAATATTTTCTGTCGCAGTGACAGAAAATTCAGACAAAATAACTTCACCGGGCTTTGGTTTTCCTTCCAAAATCAACGTCTCATTCGTACTCATATTCCAGATTCCCATTTGCTCGAAAGCAAGTGTGTGTGCCATCACGGGGCGCTTTCCAATGACGCACCCCCCGGGGTATGCCATCTCGGCTCTGCCAAAACGCGCAAGGAGTGGGCCCAATACCACAATCGATCCGCGCAATTTTGCTACGAGATCATGAGGAATGGGTTTATTGGTGATGTCCGTCGCATCCACCGCGACCGTATGGTCTTTGTGCGTCACTTTCGCGCCAAGAAAACGCAGGATCTCAAACATGGTGTCGATATCGCGAAGACGAGGGACATTGTGGAAAATTGACTCTCCTTCACATAAAATAGATCCAGCAAGGAGTGGCAATGCAGCATTTTTAGAGCCACCAATCGTGACCGTTCCGCGTAGCGGTATTCCGCCCTGAATGTGATATCGTACGTTGAATGAACGCACACCTGGCTTGCTTTTAGGCATCGAAGAATGATCCGATGATGAGGATTGCTGCGCCGATGGTGATTGCGCTATCTGCGACATTGAAAATAGGGAAGGAGTATACCTGAAAATAGTCTGTCACGCGACCATCTAGAATACGATCGACAATGTTCCCGAGTGCCCCCCCAAGGATGAGGCCAAAGGCACATGCGCGAAAGTGCGATCGACGTTCGTACCAGGCTGCGAGCGCTAAGAGTAAAAGAGCGCTGCCAATGAGGATTGTTTCCCATGGATCGGGGATGGCAATGCCGAAGGCAATGCCTGCATTGTGCGAGAGTTGCAATCCTATCGCCGTTCCCAAGATTGCAATACGGTCGCCAAGCATTTCTCCTGCGCGCATGGCAGCAAGGGAAAGTGTAAGTGTGAGGCCGGTTGCAACGAAAAGAATGATGATGCAGTCAGTGTATCGGAGCTTGGAAAAGGGAAAAAGTTGTTGGTTCTTGGTTTACTGGTTTATTCGTTATCAGAAAAAAACGAATACACAAACAACTTCTCTTTATATCTCCTGCATCTTTTGCCAAGTCGGAGTATGCTAAAGCTCCATGTTTCGTCGCGCGGATTATCTTCTTCTCGGCGTTGCACTCGTGCTGACATTGTTTGGCCTTGCGATGGTATCGAGCGTGAGCGTCTTTGAAAGTTATCAACTTACGACACGTTTTGTGAATCAGGGTCTGCAAAGCGAGCCGAGTAATGCGTTTTATCTTTGGAGAAGCTTCCTCCATGTGGTAGTGGGACTTCTTGCCATGCTTGTCATGGCAGCGATTCCGTATCGCCTCTGGGAACGATACGCACGCACTATTTTTCTTCTTTCCATGGCGTGCATCGTCACGCTGTTCATCCCCGGACTTGGAAACAATTACGGCACGGCACGGAGCTGGCTGCATCTGGGACCTATCAACTTCCAACCGTCCGAGTTTTTTAAGCTCTCCTTCATTTTTTACATGGCCGTGTGGCTGCAGAAACGCGAATCCGACATTTCCACGTTCAAAGAAGGATTCATTCCCTTCTGTATCCTTCTCTGTCTTTCTACGTTCCTCGTTGCCATCCAGCCGGATCTTGGTTCCTTCCTTATCTTCTCATCCATCGGCGTTGTGATGTTCTTCATTGCCGGAGGGAATATCTTCCATCTCCTTCTTGGCAGCTCTACGGCGGCACTCCTCGGGCTTCCCATCATCCTCAATGAACAATATGTAAGAAATCGTTTTCTTGCGTTCTTAAATCCCTCCGATCCAAATATCGCAGAAGGCATTGGCTTTCAGATCAAGCAAGCGCTCATTGCCATTGGCAGTGGAGGCCTCTTTGGCGTGGGGTACGGAAAATCTATCCAAAAATTCGGGTACCTACCCGAAGTGCAGTCCGACACCATCTTCGCCGCGATGGCAGAAGAACTTGGCTTTGTACGATTACTTATCGTCCTCGGACTTTTCACTGTCTTCATTTACCGCGGATATCACATTTCCCGCAATGCACCCGATCGTTTTGGTTTTATGATTGCAACAGGCATCACGACATGGATTGCAGCACAAACAATCCTCAACCTCGCTGTTAATCTGGCACTCTTCCCGCTTACGGGCATTACACTTCCATTCATCAGTTATGGTGGATCATCACTCGTTTCCGTCCTCATGGGAACAGGTGTTCTCCTCAATATTTCCATGTATTCCACCGAGGAAAATGCGCACTTTCGGCGCACGGCACGCATTACGCGGACAAAACTCTTCCAACGCTTTGTGCATGACTAAACCACCGCTCATCCTGTTTACCGGAGGAGGAAGTATGGGCCATGTCTTACCGTCACTCGCCGTCGCGCAAGTAGTTCGCGCGATGAGACCAGATGTGCGAATTCTTTTCGTCGTATCGCACAAAACCAACGAGCGAGATGCGATCTTGGGCGATGGATTTTCCGTTCGCTCCATCCACGCGCCAAAGTTCCCGCGCGGGCTATCATTTCGCCTCATCGCGTTCCCCTTCCTCTTCCCGCTCGCGTTGTTCGAATCTCTGTGCATCCTTCTCACGCACCGTCCAGCAATAATTTTTTCCAAAGGGGGCTTTGTGAGTGTGCCTATGTGTATCACCGCTTTCGTTCTGCGCATCCCCATCGTTCTTCATGAATCCGACAGCGTTATGGGCCTTGGAAATCACTTCATCACACGTCTTTCAAAAATCGTGTGTACGGGATTTCCCATGATCCTCCATCATCCAACAGTCATCCGTACAGGGAACCCCGTTCGGCCATCTCTTTCGAAGGGATCCAAAGAAGAAGGCAGACGCATCACCGGATTTTCCGGAGAACGTCCTATTCTCCTTATTACTGGAGGAAGCCAAGGAGCGCGCGTCATCAACGAAGCTGTTGTGTCACAACTGGATTCCCTTCTTCGTATTGCCGATATCATTCATCTCACAGGCGAAGGAAAATCCGGGGCATCCGTGACGGATACGCACTATTGGGTTCGTTCATACGTGACCAATGAACTTCCGCATTTGTATGTGCTTTCTGATCTTGTCATCACGCGTGCGGGGGCGGGAACGCTCGCGGAGCTCGCATTTCTCAAAAAAGCAGCGCTCGTTATTCCGCTCGAGGGAGTCGCGCACAATCATCAAGTAAAAAATGCAGAAGCACTGACGCGACTGAACGCTATCAATCTGCTTGCACAGGACGAGATCTCATCTCTTGCAGAGAGGGCAGTATCTCTTCTACAGGAAGAGCAGAAGCGCACGGAGCTTGGCCAAAAACTCCGTGATGTCTTCCCGGACGATGCCGCAATGCGAACAGCAGAAGTTCTCCTGGACGCACTTGCCAAGGATTGTTAGGATCGTGCCCTATGCGACGCATCACCACCCTTCTTTTAGCCCTTTCCCTCGCTCTCACAGCGTGTGCACGCCAGGGGTACTCGGGCTCTTCTTCTTCCGGTTCACCTTCTATGAGCTCCTCTTCACGTAAGGCAGTGGCAATCCCAAAGTGGGACGGCAAACTGCTCAAAGGCAAGCAAATTGTTATCCTCGACACTTCCATGGGAAACATCACGCTCGAATTGGATGCAGATGTTGCACCAAAGACCGTCACAAACTTTGTGACGCTCGCGAAGGCTGGTTATTACGACGACATTACGTTCCATCGTGTTATTCCTGACTTCATGATTCAGGGCGGAGATCCCGATGGAACTGGTGCAGGTGGCGAAAGCATTTACGGATCCGAATTTGCAGATGAGATCAATCCCAATTCTTCGCTCTACAAGACGGGATACGTTGAAGGCATTGTTGCCATGGCAAACCGAGGGCCAGATACCAACGGAAGCCAGTTCTTCATCATGGATCAAGACAATCCACTCCCTCCCAGCTACACCATTTTTGGTCGTGTTGTGAACGGACAGGATGTTGTGCGAAAAATTGCAACAGTCAAACGGAATGCGAGCGATAAACCGCTGGAGCCTGTGACGTTCCGGGTACGAATGAGGAACTAAATCTGGCTGGAATGGCATGACATGCGTATGCTCGCACTATGCGCACACGCTTCGCACCATCGCCGACAGGAGCACTGCATGTTGGAGGCCTTCGAACAGCACTCTATGCATACATCGTGGCAAAACAATCGAAGGGAGAATTTCTCCTTCGCATTGAAGATACCGACCAAGCGCGCAGCGTCCCGGGTACTATTGAAAATATCATCGAGACGCTTGCATGGTGTGGCATCTCGCCCGATGAAGGCGTCGTGCTAAAGAACGGATTGATCACCGAGGTTGGAAAGCTGGGGCCATACATACAATCAAAACGTCTCGATCTTTATAAAAAATGTGCGGATCAGCTTGTAGAGTCAGGGCATGCATATCCCTGTTTTTGTTCATCCGAGAGACTCGATGAAATGCGAAAACTTCAGCAGGCTGCAAAACAAGCGCCTATGTATGACCGTCAATGCCTCAAACTTTCAAAAGAAGATATCGCACGGAAAATTGCAGCAGGAGAAAAACATGTTCTGCGACTCAAAATGCCGCATGAGGAGAAAATCACCTTCATGGATGATATTCGTGGGCCGCTCGAATTTATGGGTCATCTCATTGATGATCAGGTGCTTATGAAAAGCGATGGGTTCCCAACGTATCACCTGGCGCATGTGGTAGATGATCATCTCATGAAGATCGATATGGTGATCCGCGGAGAGGAATGGTTGAGCTCTCTGCCAAAGCATCTCGTGCTGTTTCGGGCGCTCGGATGGCTGGCCCCTCGCTATGCGCACCTACCCCTTCTTCTCAATCTTGATCGCACAAAATTGAGTAAGCGCCAAGGTGACGTTGCCGCGCAGGAATATAAGCAAAAAGGATATCTTCCAGAGGCGATGATCAACTTCCTCGCTCTCCTTGGTTGGAATCCTGGAACGGAACAGGAGATCTTTACGCTCGAAGAGCTCATTAAAAAATTTACGTTGGATCGTGTCCAAAAGGCAGGAGCGGTGTTTGATCTGCATAAGCTTGATTGGCTACAAGGCCAATGGATGCGCAAATTGACTCCGCAAGAATTTGCAAAGAGGATCGAACCCCTTCTTGCAGAGCAATTTCCTGAAGCACAAAAGGATGCTGACTTTGAGCGGAAAGCAATGCTCATCCATGAGCGCATTACACTTCTTCCAGAAGCAGTCGATATGTTGTCCTTCTTTTATACGCATGAAAAAGTGAACGATAACATCCTTCTGAATGTAAAGCAGGGAGTGACACCGGAGAATAAAGAGATGATCATGGATGCTCTTCGCAAGTCCCTTTCAGCGATGGATGAGAAAAAGTGGGATCATGAAACAATCGAAAAAGTCCTTATGGAAGCAGCGGAAAAAAATGGACTCAAAAAAGGACAGATCCTGTGGGCGCTTCGGGCAGCGCTTACCGCAAAGGCATTTAGCCCTGGCGCCTACGAAGTTGCTGTTGCCCTTGGGAAGGAAGAGACATTGAAGCGGTTACAACAGTAGACTAGACTCACCCTATGCATACGAATGGAAACCTGGAAGTCGAACTCTCCCACGAGAGTGGAAAAGCCATTATTGAGGGTAAAACAAGCATTCCCTTCAAAACGTTTGTGAGTCTTGTGTTGCAACGCAAGGTAACGACCCTCTTTAAAAAGTGGCAGGATGAACCCGTGGTGATTGGCAGCGAACTTCTCACCAATCTTGCCAGTGCGCCGGATGACAGGCAGGAAGACAGGGCGACGCTTGTTCTTGTAAGCATTGGCACAGGCATTCTTGTCGGGGTCTTTGCATCTGTTGTTACGGCCCTTGCACTTTCGCTTTTACAGGTTGAGCTTACCGATACGGATCTTGTTATTCTCCTTGCTGCACTCATTGGGGTAGCTCTCCTTATTTCCATCCTGCAGCGTATGCAACATCGCACCAGCACAAAGCAAAAGATTTATGAACGCATGGAGAAGGTGACGGACCTGTTGCGGAGGTAAATCATCCCCTTTGATATGAATATCCAGGAAAATATTCCCGTGGGTGCAAAAACAACCATGCGCATTGGAGGGAATGCACGTTATTTTGCTGAATGTGCGGAAGGAAAAGACATCGAAGAAGCCGTTACATTCGCGCAGGAGCACCGCGTGCCACTTCTCATACTTGGTTCTGGTTCCAATACCATCTTTGCCGACGGAACGATTGATGCGCTCGTTGTACGCCTGAAGAATTCCTTTGTCTCGATCGAGGGGAATATCGTTCGTGCTCATGCCGGAAAAAATCTTGCAATACTTATCAATGAACTCGCAAAGCAAAACCTCGATCTCTCTGCCCTTACAGGAATTCCTGGAACGATTGGCGGGGCAATCTTCGGAAATGCAGGGCAAGGCCCAAAAGGAATCTGGATTGGATCATTTGTGAAGGAAGTAACAGCATTCATAGATGGAGCATGGAAGACATTTGATCATGATGCATGTGAATTTGCATATCGCGAGAGCATGTTTAAGCATCACAAAGGTCCTCTCGTCTTGTGGGAGATTCTTCTGGAGGTTCCATCGCGACCCCAAGCAGAAGTGGAAACAGAAGTACGGAAACTCTTACAAAGGCGCATAGAAACGCAGCCGCATCTCAAAACAGCAGGGTCGTGTTTTAAGGCGGTAGATGGGATACCCGCATGGCAACTCATTGATCAGCACAATATGCGCGGATACAAAGTTGGCGATGTGCAGATTGCGGAGAAGCACGCGAATTTTCTCCTCAACACAGGGAAAGCATCGTTCCATGACGCGACAAAAATCGTGAAGGATGTGCAGTCAAAAATTCCAGGACTGGAGGTCGAAATGAGATTCGTGAAGGAAGATGGAACGCTGGAGTTTTAATTTATTCTCTCCACACACCTTCTTCATATTCTCTTTCAGGATGTAGCCCTTCAATCACTCTTTGAATCTGATGATAAGAAATCCTCCTCTCCCCCGCATGTTCCAAGAGAACTCGCATAATTTCTTCTTCGGTGCCTCCACGATAGATATGCGTATGCATGCCATCATGAATAACGATAGGGGCAGTTTGAATGTCAGGTGGTAGCTCAACAACACGATTCATATCACATGTTGTTAGAAAGGAAGATCCTCCGCCTTAATGTCCGATTCGTACTTAATGTCGGGCATCGAAGCGCCTACGGTCATCGCTTCCGGTGGTTGTTCCTTTGCAGCAGTATCATTCTGCCGTGGGAGGAATGCATCGGTAGAAATGTTGCTCAAGATGTCCGCATTCTTTACGCCAAGCACACTCACCTGCTCCGCGACCAACTCTGTTGTTGCGCGTTTTTGGCCTTGCTGCGTCTCCCATGTGCGGGTTTGGCTTCGGCCCGATGCAAAAACCCTCTGACC
>CAZEUQ010000003.1:0-24264 GCA_964515125.1 uncultured Candidatus Peribacteria bacterium | reverse complement strand
CCCTCATTCTTCTCCGTCATGGCCAGTCGCGGTGGAACCTGGAAAACCGTTTTACGGGGTGGAGTGACGTTCCTCTTACAGAGCAAGGGAAAAGCGATGCTGCGAAATCTGCAGAAGCGTTGAAAAATTTTCATATTGATCGCGCATTTACGTCCAAGCTCATCCGTGCGAATGACACGTTGACGACCATCCTCAAGACGCTTGGTCAGACGGAAACTCCGATTGATTTCGATTCCGCGCTGAATGAGCGTCACTACGGGGATTTACAAGGTTTGAATAAAGCGGAGACCGCCGAAAAGTATGGCAAAGATCAGGTGCAGTTGTGGCGCCGCAGCTACTCTGTTCGTCCCCCCAATGGGGAAAGTATTCAGGATTGTTTCATGCGAACCATCCCTTTCTTCAAGCAATACATCCTGCCGCATGTTGTAGATGGCGAGACAGTGATCGTTGTTGCACATGGCAACAGCCTTCGACCCATCATGCAATATCTGGAAAAACTTCCGGATGACACGGTTGCAACATTGGAAATTGGACTCTGTACGCCGTACATCTATACCTTCGAAGGTGACACGATGAAAAGCAAGGAGGTCCGTGAGGTTCCGGGAATCGTCACACAGGGGGCGTCTCTGACGGAGAAGACGGTGGCAGAGGGGCGAGTGTAAGAGTATCACTGACCAGTGAGGCGGTGCACTTCGTTGCAGCCTCCAATCCTTTGCAGAATTCATCAAGTTGCATAGCAGATCCTTCGATGGTCACCCGACCTACACCTCTTCGGCATTCAAGTTGTGCGTGAAAAAACCGAACGTATTGTTCAATACGATCTCGTATCTCTGTTTGTTCACGAGCTTCCGTTGCAATCTGTATAACCAATCTCTCTCGCATTTCGCCATTTGTTGTCATGTGCAGAGTATCCTCTTTTTTCCATGACGGAAAAGACCCAATCCGCTAGTCTAGTCCCGGGTGTAATGATTTCCTTGATTTTCCCGCAGGAGGAGTATTATGGTTTGTAATGAGCGTGGGACCCCTCACCACATCGCTCGATCAATCCCTCGAGGCTCCGCCTAGAATTATTTCCTCTACTGAAGAAGATTGTCAGGGAGAGATGGAAGAAGATCTCTCGACACGCAGACAATTGACGGAGGCGGAATGCTTGGCGCTTGTGTGGCAATACGAGCCGGATCATTTTCCTTGAATCATTGTTCGAATTGTCGCTGTATGTCCGCTTTATGGCGCAGGGCGCTGACGCTTATGGCGGCAATATATGGCAGTCGCAGTGATTTCATGGCACGCAATCCCTTCATCGCGCCGCTGACTGCGCGCAAGCTTGTTCCTGTTCTTGCCGTCACTTGCGCACCTTTGGCGGCGCTTCCCACTGCCATGGGCGTCAGCAGTAGAAGAGCATCGAATGATAACGTGCCTGCGAGACTTCTCGCCACGTTGATCAATTGCCTTTGTGAAAGGCTTGTATTAAACGCGCTTGTCGCAATGCTTTTAATAATCGGGAGAAGCGCCATGTAATTGCCGGCATCATTCCCATTTGACATTTCAAATGCTGGCGTCAGGGTCTCCGCCATGCGCTCTCGCGCTTCTTCATTGAAGGGAGTGCGTACCCAATCCCATGCAAGTTTTCCCGTATTCACCGCGGCAGACTTGAAACTTTGGATATATCCCTTTTTGGCGTATTCCTCGATTGTGCTTTGGAGAAGCGGATAAAGGGTTTTGCGTACAAGTAAGACGTTCGTGATCGCAATTTTTTTGACGATTGATTGCATGGTATTCGTGACACTCATGGTTTCATCATTTCCAAAAAACCTACGGAGAATCGCCTTTTCCGCAAATTCCTGGGCTGCTTGTTCATCATTTTTTGTGATGTATTCCAGAATATGTAATTGATCTGCAATGGTTTGCAGATCGACCGTTTTCTTGAGTCTTTCCCATTGAACAGCTTGAAAGCGCTTATAGGAATCTGCAGGCAAATTATCTTGCAAGAATTGTTGGAGCAGGAGCGTGCTCGATGCTTCCGCGTGCTTCGCAAATTCAAGAAGAAATTGTGCGCTTTTCGCTTCATGCGCGTTCCACATCGCTTTTAGTTCCCTGCCGCGGGTGAAAAGAATTTCCTTGAAGCGTCCACCGTACTTGAAATCCCCACCAGGAATTTGTGCAAGGGAAAGCAAGTAGTCCATGCAGACATTTTCCATTTCTTGTTCATCGGCATGTTCAAGCTCCGATTCTATATGTTCAAGCTCATCTGCATGCTCTCCTGCTTCTTGGGCATTCCTTTCTTGCTTCGATGCAAGATATATGGAAGCATCATAGGGCATTTCTTGCAAAGCCTCTTCAGCACCGTGGTTCTCCGGGACGGTAGGTGGTGTTTTCTCAAGTGGCATAAATCCTTTTATTCTAGCAGAAATCTTGTTTTTTCGCTAGATTCTCCTTTGTATGGAAATTACCTATCGTTCATCGGCGTTTCTCGATGATATCGGCGCGTCCAACGATACGCACATCCACCTCATCCTCATTGCCACAAAGCCAGATATCATCAAGCAGGTTCCGCTGTATCTTGAGCTGAAGAAGCGCGGTCATCATGTGGTGCTTGGTCACACTGGGCAGCATTACGACGAAAATTTAAGTGGAGGCATGCTGAAGGAATTCGGCGTGGAGCCGGATTTTAATCTGAATGTCAAAGGAGAGATGTACGAGGTCGTCAGTCAAATCATTGCGCGTCTCGGATTCGTCATCGGAGAAATGAAGAAGCGCGGAAAGCTCGTGATTCCCTACGTGCATGGTGATACCACGACAGCCATGGCCGCAAGCAATGCTGCTTTTTGTCAGGGATTTTCCTCGGTGCATGTGGAGGCGGGGATACGAACACTCACGCCGAATTATCAAAGTGCCAAATTCCAAGTATCAAATACCAAGAAGTGGAACATTGCAGAGTGGCGCGAATTTTTGCTTAACCCTAATAATTGGGAACGGGGCAGCATGGAGCCGTATCCTGAGCAATTCAATACACGCGCAAGCGAGGCCGCGACGGGCATCCACTTGGCTCCTTTTGAATTAGATCGTGGATTTCTTTTGGATGAAGGCTTCCCGGAGGACCGTATCTTCGTCGTCGGTAACTCCGTCGCCGATGCAACGCACGATGCACTCAAGCGTGCGGAGTCATCCAAAATTTTCGAGAAGTATCCTGTTCTCAAAGACGGCAACTTCGTCCGCTTCTGCATTCATCGTCGGGAAAACTGCACTTCCGAGAAGCGCTTCCGTGCCATCTTCGATGCCATGAAATCGCTTATAGAAGCCAAAAAAACAGTACTTCTGATTTCCATGTTCCAAACGGAAGCGGCGATCGATCGGTGTGCACTTCGGGGAGAGATCGAAGCACTCGCAAAACTCCCGAACTTTGTCTACTCACCCGTATGGCCGGAATACGGCGATGTGATCGCCGCGATGAACAAGGCTGCCGTTTGCGCAACGGATTCCGGCTCCATGCAGGAAGAAATGAATGTTCTTGGTGTGCCGTGTGTCACGCTGCGCTTTGGTTCGGATCGCAGTGAATCTGCGATGGCCGGCGGTAATCTTATTGCCCCACCCATCGATGCGACGCTCATCCGATCTATAATCGAGTATGCGTGGAACAATGAAGACATGCGGAAGACACCAAAGTTATACGGAGAAAATGTGAGCGCACAATGTATTGATGCAGTGGAGAGCGTTCTCAAACAAGGAGATGTGTTTAGGACGGAAGAGGGAAGGTTGGGACTTTGAGAAGAGAGAAGGGAGAAGTCAGAAATCAGAAGACAGAAATCAGAAGACAGCGGTACAATACATGTGTGTTTTCCTTAGCGCGTGAACGGCTCACACTTCTTCTGATTGCCCTCTTGCCATTTCATGCCTTTTTGGTGACGGTTGGAACAAAATGGATCGAAGGGCCGCATCATGCGCCTTCTGGCATGCTCGTGTTATGGAAAGAAGTCCTTTTGGGATTGATTCTCTTTATGTCTTTCATCGAATTCCTGAAAAGGTGGAAGATTAGTGGCTATCGAAAAGATTTTCTTCATGGTGATGCAATCGATGTGATCATTTTGGTTCTTCTTGTGCTTGCTCTTGCGGTTACAGGTTACAGGTTACAGGTTTCAAGTTTCCTGTATGGATTCAAATATGACTTCATCCCTCTTGTCGCATTCCTCATTCTTCGTCGCGTTCCATGGACGCAGGAATTCCGCGACCTTGCTCTCAACATCATCACGATCGTTGGAGGTATTGTTGCGACGTATGGGATCATCAGTTTTTTTCTTTCAGGTTCTTTCTTTGTGTGGCTTGGTTACTCCGACCTCCACTCACTCTACGTGCCGGGTGGTCCTCTCGCGGCATTTCAGCACTTAGAAAACCTGGGGATTCGCCGCATACAGAGCGTCATGAGTGGGCCGAATCAACTGGGATTATGGCTCTTGCTGCCATTTTCCGTGGGTTGTGTGATGTGGGTAAAAAAACCAACATTTCGATGGACGTTATTTGTCATACTTGTTGGCTTTGCAATTGATCTCACCTTCTCGCGTGCTGCATGGATTGCCGCCTGTTTGATCATGATTGTTCTTCTCGTTCGATACCGATATTTCAAACTTCTGGGAGGACTAATCGTTTTGGGGATTCTTGTGATCATTGCGACATCGATGTTTGTTCCGTCGATTTTACTCCGTGCAACATCGAATCGAGATCACTTTGCTAGGCCTCTTGCAGCGGTTCAAACGATGATTGCGCATCCATTCGGTCTTGGACTTGGTTCCGCAGGACCTGCAACAAATAGAACGAGCGACAGCTGTGTGTACCTTTCTGGGGGTGATGATGCATCGTGGGCAGAAGTGCATCCTCAGTTGTGCGTCTTTGTCGATGGCGAACAAATTCAACCGAGGGATCGTATTTGTTCTTGCCCATTTTTACCCGAGAACTGGTATTTGCAGATTGGGGTTGAATTGGGGTGGCTCGGATTTCTTTTGTATTTAGCATTGATTGTTGTCACTACTCACTACTCACTACTCACTACTCACTCACGCAAGATGTTCGATCTCACTCTCGCCCTTTCTTTCCTCGGCATCAGCATTGCTGCGATCTTCCTGCATGCATGGGAAGACAGTGCCGTTGCATATTCAGTGTGGATTTTGCTTGCAGTTCTTCTCCTCTCGAACAAAGACGAGGAAATACGGTAGACTTCATTCATGATCCATCCGAAGAGCATTATCATCCTCGATTTTGGCGGACAGTACGCGCATTTGATCGGCAATCGCATCCGCCGTCTTGGTGCGTATTCGCAGATTCTTCCACCCGAAACATCGGCGGAGAATCTTAAGAATGCAGCAGGCATTATTCTCTCGGGTGGCCCGCAAAGTGTGTATGACAAAGGAAGTCCACAAGCAGATCCAAAAATTCTGGAGCTGGGTATTCCTGTTCTTGGTCTTTGCTATGGACTCCATTGGATCACTCACACACTTGGTGGAGAGGTACAACCGGGAGCCACGAAAGAATATGGCCGTACTGCCATTCGTGTCGAGAATGGAGGCGGGCAGATCCTGCAAGATTGCGGAGCGGGATGTACGGTCTGGATGAGCCATGGCGATGAAGCGGTGAAGCTTCCCGCAGGGTTTTCTCGCATTGCGACATCCGATGCCTGCGCAAACGCTGCTTTCTCCGATGAATCAAAAAAGATCTACGCGCTGCAGTTTCATCCGGAAGTTACACACTCCGAGCACGGAAACGACATGCTCAAGCGGTTTGTGGATGTCTGCAGTCCCGCGCCATGGTCCATCGATAGTTTCGAACAGATGATTACAGACGAGATCAAAAAAGAAGTGGGCGATCGAAACGTCTTCATGCTGGTTTCGGGCGGTGTCGATTCCTCCGTTGCCTTCACGCTTCTCAACAAAGTTCTTGGCACGGAGCGTGTGCAGGGCCTCCTCGTCGATACGGGCTTGATGCGGAAAAACGAGGTTTCGATGATCGACGAGGCATTCAAAAAGATTGGGATCAACAACCTGAAGATCATTGATGCATCGGAGGAATTTTTTGCAAATCTGAAGGATGTGTATGAACCCGAACAGAAGAGAAAAATCATCGGAGATACTTTTCTGGATGTGCAAAAGCGAGTCTTGGAAGAGATGGGACTGGATTCAAAAAAGTACATGCTGGGACAGGGAACGATTTACCCCGATACCATCGAAACCGGAGGCACGAAGCATGCCGATAAAATCAAAACACATCATAATCGCGTGGATGCGATTCAGAAGATGATCGATCAAGGTCTCGTCATCGAACCGCTGAAGGAACTCTATAAAGATGAAGTGCGAAAACTGGGAGAGGATCTCGGTTTGCCGCATGAGCTTGTGTGGAGGCATCCATTTCCGGGGCCGGGATTGGGAGTGAGGATCCTCTGTGCACAACAACCATCCAGAGCGGGCGTTCCCGCCCGCGGGCAAATTGCCACGTCTCACGCTGTCCTCCCCGTACAGTCCGTTGGTGTACAGGGCGATGGGCGAACATATCGTCATGCGGTTTCTCTCTTTTCATCGGATCCTTTCGTGGTGACAGATGAACATCTGGATCTTGCGACGACGATTCCGAATAAAAGTCGTGAACTGAATCGCGTTCTTCTCTGTATATCGCATACGAAGCCGTTTGAGTTTTCCTTCACACCGGGTTACCTCACGCGTGAACGTGCAGATCTTCTCCGCGAAGCGGATGCCATTGTCCACGATGAAATGGTGAAGGCAGGACTGTATGAAGCGATCTGGCAATTTCCCGTGGTGCTTCTGCCCATCGGTGAACAGCCCGGCCATCAATCCATCGTCCTTCGCCCCATCGCCTCGACCGATGCCATGACGGCGAATGCATTTGTCCTTTTTCCCGATGTTTTGAAATCCATGACGGAAAAAATTCTCGCTCTCGGAAAAATCGACGCCGTGTTTCTTGATCTCACCAATAAACCGCCGGGGACGATTGAGTGGGAATAGTAATGCGTTGTTTTGTTTTTGAAATGAATGCTCGTTGGTTCGTCATACGAAGTGATCGTAGGATTTTTATCCTCTTTGCGCATGTACAGTCTGGAGTGAATCTAAGCTGACATGTGTTCTGTAGGCTTCTACTGCCAGCGCTCCACTCTCCGAAATAGTTATAGCGGTGCGCCGAACTCTCCAAGGGTCATTTTTTCGCCCGAAGGTACCCCACCCAATACTTCTGATGGACCTTTTTGTGTCAACTGCAAGTTTTATATCAACAAAAGTTCCGTTTCCTGACATGATTTGTTCTACGATGTCGTCATGCGAGAATATATCATTCGCAAGTTCCCACGCGATTTTGTTGATCTCTAGTAGTGCATTAGCTGCTTGTGCCATGCCATTCACATTATTCTGTAAATAGAATGCCAAACTTTCATCGGACTGCGTCCACTCTGCCAAGAATGCAATCGCTTGCTTGCAATTTTCTGCTTCTCTCATTATATTTGCAATTTGTAGTTCGGCCTCTGCTCGTATTTCTTGAATAGCCGCATTCTTTCCGTCTTCTATGCTTTCTATCCCTTCTTGCAGAAGTGACGCAATAGGTCTGTTACGAACAGAGATTCTTTTCATTATGAGATGAGAAATATAGTGGGTGATTGTGACAGCTCTCCTGATATTGTCAATTTCTCTTATGCATGAAAATTGTCCTATCTAGGGCATACCTGACACCTGCCCGGCTTTCCGCTATACTGCTAGCTCTATGCCTCACGAGCAGCCATTTACGCCCGATGAACTCACACGCCTTGTGATGATGGCGCAAGAAGGGGATACCGAAGCATTCGGAAAGATTTACGATGGATTTTTTCTGCCCGTCTACCGCTACACGGTATTTCGCTTCCCGCAGGAACTGTCGGAAGATCTGGTAGCGGATATTTTTGTAAAAGTGTGGGAAAAGCTTCATACGTACAAAGTGCACAAGGGAGTGCCTTTTAGTGCCTGGCTCTTCCGCATTGCGCGTCATACCGTTATCGATGCCTACAGGCGCTCACGAGGATTTGAAGAAATTCCCGAGAACTTGCCGGATATGGATCGTTGGAATGATCCCAAGCATCAGGCCAATCATGCAATCATCCTCAAAACAGTTCGCAAAGCCATGAATGAACTGCCACGGAGATACCGTGATGTACTTCTGTTGAGCTATGTATCGGACCTGAAACATGCCGATGTTGCACGCACACTCCGCATGAGTGAGGGGGGAGTTCGTATCCTCAAATTTCGCGCACTTAAAAAGCTGGAAAAACTGCTTCCCAAAGGCATTTCTGACCATGTGTAACGAACCTGACCTTCATCCGTTTTAGCCATCAGAGAACCCATGCTTCGTCCCGATGAACTCCTCTCCGGCTTAGCCTCCAAGGAAAACCCTTCCCTTGATGCCAAAAACCGCATAAAGATGCGGATGATGCGCCGTATCGACTCTCCTGTTTTGGCCTCTCTCCGTTCTCATGTACGGCCATCCAGGCAGACAACCCTTTCTATCCGGCAACGGGTGCTTGGCCGTATTGCACTTCCGAATTCGGTTCGTATTTTCCCTGCACTCAAGAACAGCGTGTCTCTATCCAGTTTGGAGATTGCTCATGTGAAATCGCTTGTCATGCGTCGACTTCAACCGGTACGCGTGCATGTATTTCACGAAACACTCAAATGGGGAGCGGCGTTTGCGGTCTTCCTTCTTTTGGTTCGCCTCATGCCTGTTGCGTTCATGCCGTCCGTTACCCGTGCCGATAGTGCCGTTCAACTTTTGCCGCAATCCGGCGATGTGTCCATGTTCGTCGGCGGCATTTGGGTGCCCGTGAGTGAACCATATGACATTCTGTCTCCCACGCTCATTCGCACAGGGAGTGATGGCAACGCAACCATTGTGCTGCACGATGATGCTGTCTTCCGCCTTGCGCCCAATACCACCATCCGCCTTCACGACCTCTCCGATCGCCCTGCACCTGCAGCCGACGGACCTACGGCAACGTTCCTCCGTGGAAAATTGTGGACGCTGGGGCTTCTTCCCCCAACGCTGCGCAGCATCACGCTGGAACTACCGCATGGCCAGCAGATTTTCCTGAATGAAGGAAGTGTTTCCATCGATGACGAACGTGGTGTTTCTGTCTCCGTATTCGATAAACGTGCAGTCGTGACCGAGGGCACGCGCGAGGCATTCCTTGTTTCCGGAGAAACGCTCCGTCCGGATAATTCCCTCACCGTATTCGAAACGCCACGCTCTGCATTTTCGTCCTCATGGACAACCGAAAACCTGATGTCCGACTCCGTGCACCGCGAAGGTGTGCAGCAGTTTGAACAACAGCGTCGCGAAGAGCTTGCGGGCATCCTTCCTACATCCATCTTTTACCCCATCAAGCGTGTTGCGGAAGAAGTGGATGTGCTCTTCACTGTTGGAAGTGACGCAAAAGCACAGAAGCGTGTGGATCAGGCCGATACGCGCCTGAGTGAGGCAGTCACCCTTCTCGATCATGGTGACCAGGAGCAGGCATCGGGCTCCTTGCTCGAATACCGTGAATCACTCCTCTCGCTTGCCTCTGGCACAGGAGATAACTTGGTGAAGTTTCTTGTGAAAAAACAAATTGATGAAGCCGCCGCATCCGTTGGCACTGTTACACCCGAGAATGATCTATATGCTATTAAGACATCTGTGCTGGAAGTGAGCGCTGCCGTTCCCGATGCAGACTTAAAGCCGCAGGATATTGAAGGATACGTTCTTGTCGATAAGCTGGGTGCGTTGGATCGTGCATTGGAAACAAAGGAAAACACGCAGCAGGCAATCGACATTTACAATGATATTAAGCCTTACATCGGCGAACTTTTGTCCGATAAAAAAGATGTGCACCCGCTCCTCAAGAAGGAGGCAACGGCGCTTATTGTGAATGCATCGAAGCAGCTCACAACCCTCACGACAGAGAATGAAGATACAACAACCGAACTTACCGATCTTGCGACCGATCTTGAGCAGTACGTTCCTGCTGAGTCAGAACAGGTGTTGCTCTCGGAAGAAGAACTGGATGCTCGCGTGACAGCCATCGTGAACCGCATCTTTGTCTTCCGTGTTCCTGTAAGCCGCTACAACCAGCTCATGCTTGAAATGCGTGAACTGCAGAAAGATCCAAACCGAGGCACCATCCTGCGTCGTTTGTATCATGCGCTTCCACAGAACGGCCTTGCACAGTATGTGCAGATGGAGATCAAGCAATTGGGGGATGAGCTCAAGAAGTAGACTCCTTGAGAAAGACCAAATGCCAAAGGCCAAATAAACAAAAGGTTTCAATTCAAAAATTGGTATTTGAAATTTGTTTGGAGATTGGACTTTGCCATTTGGCATTTTCCGTACCGTCTACTACACTCCTGCCGCACCATGTACTCCATTACCGATCTTAAACCTGGCCGTGCGATCTCGTTAGACGGGGAACCGTATCTTATCCTTACATCTCAATTTGGCCGAAAAAGCCAGTCCAAGGCCAACATGCAGACGAAACTGAAGAACCTGAAGACAGGTGCCATTGTTGCGCGGAACTTCCAGGGAAGTGAAAAGATCGACCCTGCCGATGTGGGGTATCGTCATGTGCAGTATCTGTACGGAGGCAACGGAAGCCGCACGTTTATGGATTTAGAAACGTACGATCAATTCGAATTCACGGATGAGTCACTCGGTGAGATCGTAGATTTCCTTGTGGATGGCCTGGAATGCGATGCGCTTTTGTACGAAGAGCGTCCCATTGGTATCAAGCTTCCTGTGACGGTTGTGATGGAAGTCACTGAAACGATGCCCGGCGTGAAAGGAGATACGGCAACGGGTGGCAACAAGCCTGCAAAGCTACAGAGTGGCGTGAGCATTAACGTTCCACTGTTCATCAATGAAGGGGATAAGATCAAAGTAAATACAGAGTCGATGGAGTATGTGGAAAGGGTGACGGGGTAAGTGGATTGGTTTTTGGTTGATTGGTTGATTAGAAAAAGATCTTGTTCACGAATCAACAAATAACCAATCAACCAATCAACTTCTCTTTAGTTTCTTCATCAAAATTTCATTCACGGTGACTGGATCCGCCGATCCTTTCGATTGCTTCATCACCCAGCCGACAATGGCTCCAAGGGCGGCTTGTTTTCCTGCTTTCCACGATTCAATCGCAGCGGGATTCGCAGCGATGGCCTCATCGACAAGCTTCTCGATGGCACCTGCATCCTGCATCTGCGTGAGGCCTTTTTCTTCGATGATCTTTTTTGGTGACGTTCCAGAGATAACCATCTCTTCCAACACTTCTTTCGACGCATTCGCGGTAATCATTTTTTGATCAATCGCATCGATGAGTTCTAGAAGATGATCGATGGAGGGAGCATCACTGACAGATTTATTCTGCGCTTTGAGGAATCCCATTAATTGCGTAAGAATCAAGGACGATGCACGCTTCGCATCGTTCGTTTTGTTATACATGGCATCAAACAGATGTTGGAGTGCGGGTTGATCGATCAAGAGTTGTGCTTCGGCCTCTGTCAGTTTAAGAGAAAGATAGTGCTGGCGAATTTCCTCCGGGAGTTTCATCGCATTGCCGCCAACTGCATCAATCATTGCTTGGTCAAATACAAGTGGGGGAATATCCGGTTCCGGGAAGTAGCGATAATCCGCTGCAGATTCTTTATCACGGAGCATGACCGTTTTCTCTTCATCGTCGATCCACCCTACCGTCACTTCCCCCTTCGGTGCGTCATCCTTTTCCCAGAGCTCTGTAAGTCGTTTGAGCTCATAGCGCAGGGCTTTTTCAAGTGCTTTAAAAGAGTTTAAGTTCTTAATTTCCGTGCGAGGGTACAGCTTCTTCTCGCCCTTTGGACGGAGCGAAATGGATGCATCAAAACGCATCATACCTTTGTACATATCGGCCTCGCTGCTATTCACGGCAATCAAAATTCGCCTGAGCTCCTGTGCAAAACTTACGGCGTCTTCGGCGGAACGTAAATCTGGTTCTGTGACGATTTCCATCAATGGTGTCCCCGCACGGTTGTAGTCACACAGCGATTTCGTCCCCGCATGCGTGAGCTTTCCTGCATCATTCTCTATGTGCAGCCGTGTAATGCCGCATTCTTTTACGCCATCCGCACTCGCGAAGCTCACGTTCCCTTTGAGTGCGAGTGGGAAATCGTATTGGGAAATTTGGTAGCCTGCCGGAAGATCCGGATAGAAATAATTCTTGCGGCTCATGTGGCTGCTCAACTGCACGGTGCACTTCAGTGCTAGGGAGGAGGTAATTGCCTTTTCGACTGCAGCCTTGTTTGGCACAGGGAGCGTACCCGGGTGGCCCATGCAGATGGGACACACGAGTGTGTTGGGCTCCTTCCCAAATGCATCGTTGCTGCAGCCGCAGAAGAGCTTTGTCTTCGTGTTCATCTGCGCATGGACCTCCAGCCCGATGATTGCTTCCAGCTCTTTTTTCATGGCAGAAGGCTACAGGTTTTTTTTCTTTACAGAAAGACTGTGGAAATCCCTCAGATGCCGCGGCCGGGAACGGCCGCTCTGGTGACGACAGTGAAGAATCTTATGTTTTCCGATGGAGAATTACGTCATCCGATGCTCCCAAATAATCAACAATCAGAATACCATCAAGGTGATCCACCTCGTGCTGCACAACACGCGCATCGAAATCGGACAGTGTTAACTCTCGATGCTTCCCCTTCACATCCTGGTACTCCAGGTCGATCTCGCGTGAACGCGGAACTTGCACCCACACGTCGGGGAGGCTCAAGCAACCCTCTTCGGCGGTTTCTGCCTCCTCGCTCCGGCGCACAATCTCCGGATTAATCAGAGGAACAGCACGACCATTGATCATCGCGATACAGACACGCTCTGTTCGCCCCACTTGCGGCGCTGCAATACCAGCACCTATGGCATGCTCACGTGTTTCCTCCATGTCATCGATGAGCTTAAGGATCTCTTTTGTGATGCGCGGAACCTTCTTCGCCTTTGCGCGAAGGAGGGGATTTTTCTCGCCTGTGATAATAGAAAGGGGTGCTATAGGGCTATCTTGAGACCATTATGACGACTTCGCAAATCCGATTCTTGATGAAAGTGAAACTTCATGGTACAATAAGAGCGAATACAAACATTATTCTCCACTACCCGTATGAAGCGTATCCATTTGCTCTTCACGTTGTTTGCCCTCACTGCCATCTTTGGCGGCGTTGTGATGCGGCAGCAATTCATCATGGCGAAGGCATTGGAGGGTTCTCTCGTCACCGGCACACAAACAGTTGCAGCGAACTCACTTTTCTGTGCGTTCTTTCCTAAATCTGCACAATGTGCGCCCAAAAGTTCCAGCTCCAGTTCATCGAAAATGAGTTCCTCTCGCTCAAAATCCAGCACGCCGGTTTCTTCTAGTTCCAAGAGCTCCACTGCGTCCAGCGTTCCATCGAGTTCAAAATCATCCAGTTCTCTCTCCAGCGCTGCGTCCAGTTCGGTGAGTTCCCGTACATCAAGCGTGTCGTCTGTCACAAGTTCCAGTTCCAGTTCACTCCATGGTGCCCCAAACGGACCTGGCGATTACGACTACTCCATCATGTCCGGTGGCACGAAGCGTCGTTACCTCGTGCACGTTCCAGCTTCCTATGTAGGCACGAAGATGCCCCTTGTCCTTGTACTCCACGGTGGTGGAGGCAATGCCGAAAATGCCCAGTATGCCTATGGGTTTAATGCAACATCCGATGCATCTAACTTCATTGTTGCGTATCCAGAAGGAACAGGTTCGCTCGTCACATTCGGCAAAGTAAGCGGATCTTGGAACGCAGGAACATGTTGCGGAGAGGCTGCACTGCGTCAGACAGACGATGTGAGTTTTATTGCGAGTCTTCTTGATGATGTTTCGACGAAGTTTGCCATCGATGCAAACCGTGTCTACGCAACAGGATTCAGCAACGGTGCTGCGATGAGTTACCGCCTCGCATGTGATCTTTCCAATAAGATCGCTGCTATTGCCCCAGTAAGTGGCCAGATGGGTGTTGTCTCGTGCAACATGACACGTCCTGTTTCTGTCATGCACATCCACGGAACGGAAGACCCCTGCGCACTCTATAACGGATCCACCGATGTAAAACTGTGTGGAGGATGTTTGCAATCGTACTACCAATCTATTGGTGTACCGACATCTGGTAACGGTACGTTCCAGTGTTCCGCAGTTTCTACCGCCATCGATACGTACCGTAAAATTCTTCTGCTCGATACGGTCACTTCGAATGCATCAGTAGGCTCCGTTGCCTGCCAACGCTATACCACGGCACAGTCGTGGTTGAGTAACAGCTTCTTAACCCAAAGTCCTATTGCCCCTTGGGGAGACTTGAATGTGTGGAAGCAGCGACTTGCATCGACTGAGATCTTATTCTGCCCCATTGTTGGTATGGGTCACACATGGCCTTCGCTCACGCCGCATTATGATATTCAGCAGTGTGACCTGGCCTGCGATACGAGAACATGTTCCTCTGCGGAGCAGAATGCGTACAACACGTACTGTGTTCCGTACAAGAATGTCGTCGGTGCCTTGAGTAATGCTATGAATACGAATGCCGAAATTTGGAAGTTCTTCTCTGCACACTCACTGAACTAAACAATTCATTCCTCATATCCATACCCACTTTATTTCTTTCTTACCCATTTATGAAGACACACACAAAGACACAGCGTCTTAACATCCTTCTCGGACTGCTCGTTGCAACAGCTACGCTTGCAGGTGCGTCGGTGTTCAGTACGCTCTCGAATTCTTCCGCTGCCTTGATCCGCACAACGAATGATCCGAAGGCATTCTTCGAATCGGTAAAAGTTGATCCTGGCTGTTCGGGTTGGCTTGTACATCAACATACCGGTCCAACGATGACGTTCTGGAATCCTGACAAAACGGTTGCACTGACGCAGACAGGAACATCTCTCACGAGAGATCTGAAATTGACGGTCCCTGCGGGTAACTATATTAAATACATTGCATATGGCGGTTCCGATAGCCACGCCATGAACGTCAAACTCACCGACACAAACAATCAGCAGGTGGGTGGCTGGTACATCTTCTCTGCTGTGAAAAATAAGTCTCCGTATCGATACGATGCTTCCGTCGATTCGAATACGGCAGTCAACGTCTATTTCAAAGCAGGACATCTTCTTCAGAGCTTTAACTTCCTTGCGGTGTCGTATTGTCCGGTGCAGATGAGTTCTTCTTCAGTACCCGCTAAAGCCAATCTTGCTATTACATCTGAGACTTCTCCATCGAATGTAGAATTACGCGCTGATTTTACTCATGAAGTCGTTATAAAAAATACAGGAATACTGACTGCTAGCGATGTAAAGCTAAACGTTCCAATTCCGCGGTTTGAACCTATTTCTTACTTTATATTCTCGGGCACCAACAATACCAATTGTCTTTATGGTCAAACAGGAATGATTGTTTGTGATCTTAAAAGTATCGCTGCGGGTGAAACAAAAACTATTCAAATAAAATTTCGTCCTACTGATGAATCTTCCTGTAACAAGACAACACTGCCTGCATCAGTGTCTGTTATTGCTACAAATGCACCATCAGTAACCGGTACGATCTTTTCTCATACAGTAAATTGCACATCCACGAATCCTGCTTTCACAATAGGTATTAGTGGTCCCGCTACACAGACATATTTACCTGGCGCTCAAGACGTTGTTATGGCAAACGTGACTATGTATGCAGGAACAGCGGATGTCCTACTTAGAGATCTATTCATTGCTGTCCAAGGCACAAAATATGCCTATGGCAACCTGACCGGAGTAGAACTTCGTTCTAAGTTGACTGGGCAAACAATTCCTGGAATTATTCCCGATAATGTGAGCTCTACATGGAGGGGGCGAAGCACAACGGTGACTCCTCCCTATTACACGATCTATCGTTTTGATGATGTTTCTTTGTACGGCCAGGATACGTATGAATTCCGTGCTGATATTGGTAATTCACTTATCAATGATAATTTCCGTATTCATATTTGTGGCGAGTCGAGATATATGCTGGATAGAGGCAGTGTTGTGCTGAGTCCAAGTGCTTGTGACTTCGGTGGACTTGTATCTAAATCTGCTATCTATCAAATGGATATTGTGGAAACACCAAATAACAGTCCCGTTGCAGATGTGCGTCCAAGAGGGACTATTTCAGGAAATACGCAGATTATTAAGAGTAATGCACCATTGAGAGGTAACCTCTACATCAGTGTGCCTACCACCTCTTTTGATCGTGTAAAAGAGAGTGCGCAGTTGGTTGCTGGAACGCCAAACTCCACAGCAATGCTGCGTTTGCTTTTCCGTAGTGATAATGAAGATGTAGAGGTCACTAGACTCGTTATTACGTCTACGTGGGATAATAATGCCTTAAATGACATTGATCGAATAGAGTTGAGGAAATTAGGGGAGATGGATGTTTTTGCAACAGCTACAGTAGGTGGTTGTACAGGAATCCCTGATTTGACGTCTGGACCAGGAACTGCGCCGTTTTGCGCAATCCTGACAAACAAAAATCTCGTTATTCCTAAAGACCAATCCGTGAATGTCATAGCAACTGCAGTATTGAAGTCGGATGACATGGGATCGATTTCAGGCAGTGAAATAGTACTTGTGGTTAATTCTGGTCCAGAAGCTGTAAAAGCGCGAGGAATGACCACGCAAAGTGTATTACCTTACAATAATTCAAATGCAACTGCTGAAGGTGAAGTGATTATCAACAAAACCGGTCTTCCTGGAGTCAGTACAGATCTTACTCCTGTACCATATACGGTTGTTAACCAAATCGTTCATTCAAAAATTGCGAGTGTCGTAAACAATGGTTTTATGCCTCCTAATGGAACTGTTGTGCCGAGTGGACGTGCCAATATAGGTGGATTCACTATTACCGCAGCACAGAATTCTAATACAAAAAATGGTATCAATAAGGTTTCTCTGAAAAAGCTTCAGTTTATAGTGCAAGCAGTAAATGTGCTTCTGAGTACAGATTCTGTATTGCTTAAGAATCCAGTAGGGAACGATGTTCAATCTCCCTGTACAGTTTCTGGAGGACAAATTTCCGGGAATACTGTGACGGGACGCTTCACTGTTACGTGTAATGATATTGCCCCTAGCGTAGGAGGGAACATGGCTCCAGGAGAATATATCAATCTCTATCTATCCATGGAAATTCTCAATAATAAAATTGCGAATACTACCTCTTCACTTCAGGTAAATACAGACAATTGGACGTTGCCTTTCACGCCTATTTATTCGTATATGGTTCAAAATCAGTCTGTTGAGTGGTTTGATAAAGATAACTTCTCTAGCACCCTTATAAAATGGATGGATTTACCTTCGGACGATCCCGTTTATTCAACGCTCTTCCGAAGCTAAAGAATTTTGTAAAGATCCCCACCTCGTGTGGGGATTTTTTTTAACGTGGAACCATCACAAGTCCCGCCCGTGACCGTAGTTCATCGAGTGACGTGATGGATGCTGTTTCCAACATTTTTAGTAATGCTTGTGCCGTCAAAAGGACATCCGGCAGTGCACGGTGGCGGTTTGTAGAGAGTTCTAATCCTAAACGCTGGGAGAGAACATCTAAGTTGTGTCGCATCTCGCGCGGAAACAAGTTCTGACTCAAGCGCATGGTACAGAGGCATTCGGGGAGGTCGATGTAGCCCCAACACAGTTCTTTTTCTTTCTGTAAAAAACTCATGTCGAACGCTGCGTTGTGTGCAACGAGGATGGACCCTGCTGCAAATTCCAGAAATGCGGGGATGACTTGGTCGATGGTCGGTGCGGAGGCAACATCCTCATCCGAAATTTTATGGATCTGTTTTGTTTCCCAGGGAATCTCCCGTTCGGGGTTTACAAGAGAGATGAAGGTTTGATCTTCCGCAATCGTTCCCTGCTCAACGCGTACTGCCGCGATCTCCACAATTTTATGTCCCTTCAGCGCATCCAGCCCGGTTGTTTCTACGTCGAAGACGGTCAAAGGGGGGAGCATGGGTCGAAGGGTAGGGGGTGGAGGAGAGAGATGCAAGTTGCACTTTTATGAAAAAGAAGTTAGAAGGCAGAAATCAGAAATCAGATTGTCCTATACTGCCTTCTGTCTTCTGATTTCTGTCTTCTTCATGCTGAAAAACACTCCTCCCTTCGTCATCAAAAAACTCGAGAAGCTTTATCCCTATGCGGATTGCTCCCTCGACTTCACGAATCCCCTCGAATTACTGATTGCGACGATCCTCTCCGCACAATGTACCGATAAGCGCGTGAATATCGTGACGAAATCACTCTTCAAAAAATATCGGAAGCCGAAGGATTATGTTTCGATATCTACTGAGGAATTGGAGCAGGATATTCGATCCTGTGGCACGTACCACATGAAAGCGAAGGCCATTCAGGAAAGTTGTGCACGTATCATCGAGGAATTTCATGGGAAAGTGCCTAAGACGATGGAAGAGATGCTGACGCTGCGGGGAGTCGGGCGGAAGACAGCCGCTATTGTGTTGAGTAGCGCCTACGGCATCATCGAAGGTGTTCCTGTGGACACGCACGTCTTTCGTGTGAGCAGGCGTTTGGGGCTCACAAACAAGAAGGATCAAAAGAGAATAGAGCTGGATCTTATGAAGAAGACGCCAAAAAAAGAGTGGGTCCACCTTGCCCATCTGCTTGTTGCCCATGGCCGTGCTGTATGCACTGCGCGAAACCGTCACTGTGAAACTTGCGTCTTTAAAAAAGTATGTCCTAGTTCAACAATTTGCGTGTCACCTCAAAAAAAGGCCTTGTGAAGGCCAAAAAAACAACGTACCATCCCCGCCTGTATTTCTTTCCCTATTTTCTATGTCCAAAAAAGTTCTCGCCGTCCTCGGTTTGTCTCTTGCGACACTCGCAGCATGCTCTTCCGCTGCACCAAGCACCACGGATGAAAATTCTTCCGATGCTATGATGAAGGATGAAGATGCTGTGATGCAGGATGAAGATGCCATGATGAAGGATGACTCCTCTTCAGAAGAAGTGATGATGGAAGATGAAGGTGCTGATGTCATGGAGAAGGACGCACAATAATCTCGACTCCCACCATGGAAACGAGTACGATAGGGGCTCTTGCCCCTTTTTGTATGCGCCACTACCACGTTGTGTTTTTCCTTGGATTTTCGCTTGTTGTCGCAGCGTGCTTTCCTGTTCAGCCGGAACAGCGTTCGGATACGACTTCCTCCACTTCGATATCTTCACCATCTCCTGGTTCTTCCCCCTTTATAGAAAGCGGCAGCGCATCTTCTTCTCCGTCGCAGGGGACTTTGTCATCACGCTCTTCCGTTCCCGTCATTTCTTCTTCTGCGGCATCTTCCTCACAACCGGCCTCCGTCGCGGCGTCACGAGGGGTCTATACGTTATTCCATGATGGAGTTATCGGGAGTGAACGTGCGGTTCTCTTCTTCCATGCTCCGTGGTGTCCTTATTGCCGCAGTGCCGATACGTTCCTGCAGGATCTCTACCAGGAAAACGCGCCGCGCGTGTCCGTCTACAAGATTGACTACGACTCACAGACAGCGCTCAAACAACAATATGGCGTCGTGACGCAGCATACATTCGTCCTCATCGACTCCTCAGGAAAAGAAATTACTTCTCTCATCGGCCCGTCCAATGAAAAATTGCAACAATTCCTTCAATAAATGCACTTTCTCCTTGAGTTCATCGCACTCTTCATAGCGGGACTGCTCACCATTTTGCTGCCCTGCATTCTCCCCCTTATTCCCATCGTCTTGGGAATCAGCATTGCGGGGAGGAGCAGATGGAGACCTCTTCTGACGGTGCTTGGAATGGTCGTGAGCTTCATCGGCTTCACGTTCCTGCTGTTTGTCGTTCTTGCCCAGTTCGTTGAGGCTGCGGACATCATCCGCATTGCGACGTTCGATATTCTCTTCCTGTTCGGCGTTGGCTTTGTAACCGGAAACCGATGGATTCTCTGGATGTCTTCAATTCTTGGGGCTCTCTTTTTCTGGTCAAAGGGACCCGTTACCGTCTCGGTTGCCGCAGGACTCGGCGTCATTGCAACAACCGTCGCGCCGCGCATTGCCTCACGCGTTCAAACGCTCGGTTCTTCCATTCAGAGCTCCGTTCGTACGGAGTTGGGACAAGATAATCCTCTCACGGCATTTGTCATCGGTCTCACGCTGGGGCTTGTGTGGGTTCCGTGCGCGGGTCCCGCGTTGAGTTTTGCGCTCACGCTCGTTCGCGATGAGCCCGGCTTTCGCGCGCTTCTTCTTCTCTCGGCGTATGCCCTCGGAACAGCAGTTCCTCTCCTCCTCGTGGGATACATCGGACAGACCGCCATTCATTCCGTCCGTCGGCTTACGCAGCTGAGTGGCATGATCAAGAAAGTTTCCGGCGCATTGCTCATCGTCACGGCACTTGCTCTGCAATTTGACCTCTTCACGGACTTTCAGGTGTATCTTAGCGAGAAGACGAATTTTGGAACGCTTGGAACAGATCTGGAAGAGAATTTTTTCCCGAACTTTGTGCATCCTTCATCCGACGCTTCCTCTTCACATCCTATGGCTCAACTGGACAAGCTCGGCCGTGCGCCGGAATTTACAAAACTGGGTACATGGCATAACAGCACCCCTTTCACGATGTCTGACCTAAAAGGAAAAGTCGTTCTCGTCGATTTCTGGACATACAGTTGCATCAACTGCATCCGGACGCTGCCGTACATTCAAGGATATTGGGAAAAGTACGGCGTGAGAAAGGCTGACGGAACAATCGATCTCGAAAAAACTCCCTTTGTCCTCATTGGTATCCATTCACCGGAATTTGTGTTTGAGAAAGATGATGGAAATGTCGCAGCTGCTCTCAAAAAGTACGGTCTCACGTATCCCATTGCGCAGGATAATGACTTCGGAACATGGAAGGCATTTGCGAATCACTACTGGCCTGCAAAGTATCTGATTGATGCAAATGGCGTGATCCGCTACGAACACTTCGGAGAGGGGGATTACGACAAAACCGATAAAGCTATTGCCTTACTCCTGACGGAAGCGGGTCATGCTCCGCCTGAATCAGGCGCAGTGACAAGCACGACCGCGTCTCCGCAGGGACCCATCAGCCCCGAGACGTATATCGGAGCGCGCAGCTGGCCTGCATTTGCGAATCAGCAGGGAGAACCTTCATCGGAAACAGTTCGATACACCGCTCCGCAGGAGCTTCCTCTCAATCACTATGCGCTCGATGGCGCATGGCAACTGGATACCACGTTGGAACATCAAACGCTTGTGAGCGAAGGAGGGGAAATTCGCATGCACTTTGTCGGGGGAGAGCTCAATCTCGTTCTGGGTCTTAAGGGTGCATCGAAGCCTGTGAAAGCGGAAGTATTTATCGATAACAAGCACGTGCAGAACATCACAGTAACCATGCACGATCTGTATAAAATCTTCAAAGGTGACTACGGCGAACATGAAATGCGGCTCGTGTTCAAAGGAGCAGGTGTTGAAGCGTATGCGTTTACGTTTGGGGGGTGAAGGAGGGCTTTCCACGGCTGAATTTGTTGAAGAAGTTGCATTAGATAACCATCAGGAAATAGAAGCAATAGAGGAAATAAGGCAATAAAGATTATTTTTCTCATCTTTTATTGCCTTGCCGACGACGTGGGAAGTTTTCGTTTATCGACAACCTCATCACGTTTCACACTAGGGTGGAGGGGTTATGGAATTAGTGAAATCAAAGTCGCATTAGATAACCATTAGGAAATAAGAGCAATAGAGGAAATAAGGCAATAATGATAGCTTCTTAGACTTTATGGAAAGAACCTATCAAAACCTTCTCGTTTGGAAGCAAGCCCATGCCTTGTGCACGTGGATATACCGTATCACACAAAAATTTCCATCGGATGAGAGATTTCGTCTCATCAATCAAATGTGTAAATCGGCTTACAGTGTCCCTATGAATATTGCGGAAGGGAATGCGAAGAGATCGTTCAAAGAGAAGGCCCGTTTTTTCGAAATCGCATTAGGTTCCCTTGAAGAATTGCACTATCAATGCCTTTTAGCGCGAGATTTAGAATATTTGACCTCTGATCAATTTAAGGATGCTGATATACAAGTAAGAAGTGTGAGCATTCTTCTTACGAAATTACGAATAGCTTTTCTCTGATATTTCCTTTATTACTTCTATTGCCTTATTACATTATTGCCTTATTACATCATTGCCCCATGAAGCAATACCTCGATCTCCTCCAGCACGTCCTGGATAACGGCACCAAAAAGGACGACCGAACGGGAACGGGAACCATGTCTGTGTTTGGTTACCAAATGCGGTTTGATTTGCAAAAAGGTTTCCCGCTTCTTACGACAAAAAAGCTCTTTGCGCGTGCCATCATTCATGAACTCCTCTGGTTTCTGAAAGGCGACACAAATGTGGATTACTTGAAGGCGAATGGGGTCACGATTTGGGATGAATGGGCGACCGCCGAACAGTGCGCTCGTTTTGGACGAAAGGAGAATGATCTTGGGCCGGTCTATGGCCATCAATGGCGCAATTTTGGTGCGACAAAGAATCCTGATGGTTCGTTTAAGAAGGATGGTGTTGATCAGATCTCGAATGTCATCGACATGATCAAGAACAATTCGAACAGCCGACGATTGATCGTCTCGGGGTGGAATCCTAAAGAAGCAGATCAGGTTGCACTTCCACCTTGTCACACACTTTTCCAGTTCTACGTTGCAAACGGCAAGCTCAGTTGCCAGTTGTATCAGCGTAGTGCTGATATTTTCTTAGGTGTTCCATTCAACATTGCATCGTATTCATTGCTCACACACATGATTGCGCAGGTGTGCGATCTCACAGTTGGAGAGTTTGTGCATACCTTAGGGGATGCACATTTGTACCTGAATCATCTTGAGCAAGCGAAAGAGCAGTTGAGCCGCGAACCGCGGTCACTTCCACAATTGAAATTGAATCCTGCGCGGACATCGGTCTTCGATTTTGTGTTCGAGGATGTTGAGATCACGAATTACGATCCGCATCCGGCGATTAAAGCACCGATTGCGGTTTGACAATCATCCTGTGCCGCAGGGCGAAGCCCCGCTCTGCGTACCCTAATAAATTAGAGCGGCCCTTCGGGCCGCGGTGGATATTTATGTTACCATCACATTATGATTCTTTCTTTAATAGTCGCGGCCTCCGAAAACAATGTGATTGGCAAAAACAATGTCCTTCCCTGGAAGCTTCCAGACGACCTTCGGCATTTTCGGGAAATGACGAAAGGGAAGCCCATCATCATGGGGCGAAAAACTTTTGAATCCATCGGTAGGGCACTTCCCGATCGCCTGAATATCGTCATCACGCGGCAGAAAGATTACGAGAGAGAAGGGGTCGTCCGTGCGGAATCGCTCGACGATGCCATCGACATTGCGAAGGAATCGAACGCGCAGGATACATGCGTCATTGGTGGCGGCGAGATCTACAAACAGGCAATGGAAAAGGCGGATCGCATCTACCTCACGCAAGTGCATGCAACTCTTGAAGGCGATACATATTTTCCGGAAATCGATGAATCTGTCTGGGCGATCGCATCGAAAGAAGAACACTCAAAAGATGATGCGCACGAGTACGAATTCACGTTCATCACGTATCAGCGCGCGTGACGTTTTCGCGAGGCGAGAGTCCATCCGATAAGCTTAAAGAGCATGCGAGCGCCCACGTTCTCATTCCATTCTGTCGTGCTCTGAGGAGAGACTTCCACCAAGTCAAAGCCGACAATCCTTTTTTTCTCGTGAGTGAGTACTTTGAGGAGGTGTACAACCTGCTGGAACGTGAATCCTCCCGGAACAGGCGTCCCCGTCCCCGGGCAATTGGAGCGCTCCAATGCATCAATATCAAAGGAAACATACACGTCGCGCGGCAACTTCTTTACAATGTCTCTGCAAACGTCATCCCACGGCTCACCCTGGAAAAGACGCGTCGAGAGCACTTGGTCATGGAATTGAATGATGTTCTTCTTCGATTTTTTGATATAGGACTGCTCACTTTGGGAAAAATCGCGGATGCCTACTTGCACGAGAGTCTTGATATTTGTCTCTTCAAGAACATTCCACATAATGGACGCATGGGAATAGCGGAATCCTTCAAACGCTTCGCGAAGGTCGCAATGCGCGTCGATGTGCAGAATACCCATATGAGGATATTTCCTTGCGTGCGCGCGGATGGAGCCAAGCGGTGTGGAATGATCGCCGCCAAGAACAC
>CAZEUQ010000002.1:0-25496 GCA_964515125.1 uncultured Candidatus Peribacteria bacterium | reverse complement strand
CGCAACAGAGTACTCAGTGAGGCAGCGGGCATGAGGAAGGGGGAGGAGGATACGTACAATAGTATCGTAGGTGGGGCGAAAAGGCGAGTTGCGACTGGATGAAGGTTGATTCGTTGTGGAAGGCATGAAAAAAGTGAGATGCATCGAAGGTGCACGAAGAACGAATAACCAATAAACGATCAAACCAATAAACGTTTTCAGTCTCGTACCCATTTCCCTCCTCCGACATTTTTTACAAGCCCTTTCAGTTCCAACATAGTGAGCGTTGCACTCATGACGGCGGCATCCAACTTGATCTTCACACTCAAATCATCTGGTGATTGCGGCATGGTGGTGAGGGATGCAAAAATCATCTCTTCTTCCGCGGAATCAAACTCCATCAAAGCACCGTGTGTCCTCGCTTGCGCTGCAACGATGCCAAGATCGCTCAAGACATCCTGCGCAGACGTGATCAACTTCGCACGATTGCCGCTGATGAGCGTATGGCACCCTTCCATATTGGGATCAAACACATCTCCCGGGACAGCAAATACATCGCGGCCGTATTCCAATGCTAAATCTGCTGTAATCAAGGAGCCGCTGTCTTTGCTTGCCTCGATGACGATGGTTCCCAACGAGAGCCCGGCAATAATTCTATTCCGTGCGGGAAATGTGTACGTGTTTGGCTGCTCATCCAGGGGAAATTCCGACACGATGAGTCCTCCAGCTTCCACGATCTCATCTGCAAGAATTGCATTGTGCTTCGGGTAGATCATGCCAAGGCCATGCCCCAGCACGGCGATGGTTTTGCCACCTGCATCCACCGTCTCGCGCGCGACTTCACTATCGATCCCGTAGGCAAGACCGCTCACGGTCACCATGCCTGCGCGAACAATGTCCGGAATCAAATATCCCGTGACGCGTTTTCCGTAGGCACTCATCTCGCGTGTGCCCACCAGCGCGAGGCAGGGCTGATGCGTGATGGAGAGGTCGCCCCGATACATCAAAAAAACAGGAGGATCACCAATGTGTCGTAGCGCCGCCGGATAGATTTCATCTTCGATGCTGATGAGTTGCAAACCTCGCTTCGTAAGTTCCTGTTCGTAGGAAGCGGCATCAAATTCTTCAAGCCGGTTTAATGTTTTCAAGATCGTTTCTTCCCGGCATCCCAGTTCTTTCAGCATTGCTTCATCCATCTTCGAGAGTGCCTTATCCAGCGATCCACAATAATCGCACAACGCGTCGTAGCGCTTTTTATTGAGGATGCCGAGCCATGAGAAGGTGAGGAGCGTGGAGCGTTGCATAGCGGTTGATTGTATCCGCAAAAAGCCAGGGAGCCCTAGAGAGAGCCCTCAAATGAGCTGGCGAAGATGGTGAGATGGTGATGTGATGCTTCCTTTCTATTCAGGACTGCCGAGTGAGGAGAGATCCACATCTCTGAGAAACGCTACATGGCGTGCTCGAAAATCCTGAATCAGACCTCCAATAAGCGGATGTCGTTCATACGATGTAAGGCTATCGCTCAAACACAGTCCATTTTGAGCAAAGGGAATAGCTTCCATCATGGAGTGAAATGCCTGTCTTTGCAGCAGATTTGGTATCTGCGCTTCGTATCGCTCAAGTTGTGCTTTGAGGTACATGGGATGGGAAATTGTATTGAAGTTTTATCACAACGCAAGACAATACATACCTTTCAAAGAATGCCTCCCATCACTATACTTTCAGCCCATGCCGCCTTAGCTTCCACCTACGCCCTACGGGCTTCGGCGGACAGGCAGTGGTAGAGCTTCTTCACATCATTAAGCCGCCTTAGCTCAGTGGTAGAGCAACGGTATCGTAAACCGTGGGTCCCGGGTTCAAATCCCGGAGGCGGCTCCATAACTTGTTTTGGGTTATGGTGAGTTTGTCATCACTCGTCGTGTCTGCGTGTCTGCAAAACGTAGATGGGGTTTCTGTTCAATAAGAACTCTAAAAGCTTTGCTCCGCGCATATGCACCGTATCCTTTTAAGGATTCTTCAATTTTATCTCCCCTCGACTCTTCAAGAATACGATCTGCTTTATGACGTAGCCGTTTGGCTTGCTGTGGAGTTATAAGTCTCGCTCTTTCACAAGCTACTAATAGCTGTTCAAACGGATGTCTGGCATGCCCAGGGCTCAGCCCCGCGCAATATGCATATACTTCCAAAGCTTCCCAATTTAGCCTGCTTAACTGCTTTTGTTCTACAGTAGGCAAAGAGGCCTGTAAGTGTGGTAGAGCGTACCGGAATTTCCCCGTCCTTTGGAGAACATCGCATGTGTATGCCAAACGCAAGCTGGGTGCCACTGTGTAGATTTTTCCCCATAATGCTTCGGCTTGTGCAGATTTTCCTTCCTGTTCCAGGAGAGTAGCAAATTTCGCACAGGCTTCTGCATCAGCATTATCGAAACTTTCCCATGTTTGCATCGCCTCATCCACTCTTCCAAGGTGAAGAAGATGTACTGATATTGTCAATCTAGACGGAGGCAAAGGTTTGGCAGTATCTCTACTTGTAGGCGCACTTCCATTACGCCTCGTTGGAGAAAGAATTCCCCGCAATTCAGGAGTTGTTCTGAGAAGGGCCTTTGCCTGAGAGGGATACCTTGCCTGATACCTATTAAACATTCGAAGTGTCTGGGCTTCGTAGTTCTGTGCAATCAGACGGCGGATAAATGTGCCACAGCCTGTCACCAGACCGAATTTCTTTGCATCTTGGATCGCAATAAGCTCTTCCCATAATATCATCGCTTCGCCCACCGCACCTCTTTGCAATAATTGAAGGGCGGTACTCATGCACAGGTTATATTCCTGTTGGGTCACTTCTTGTTTTGAGGTCATATCCTTCAATACGGCAACTACATCCTCGTATTTTTCTTCGCGGAGGTGAGTGCGAACTACACGCGTTTTGCGACCTGTTTCCAAGTTCACAGTACTCCCACCCCTAAGGTTGCTAGTGGCTCTGCCAGATGCATGATGGAGCTCAACTTTTTTTCCGACAAGCTTCTCGAAAATCGCGATGATATTCTGATCAACGCCGTCTTCGGTTAATCTGACAGCAGTGAAGAAACACTGATTTTTCGCATCATCATCAGGGAAAATTTGTAGTATGTACTGCCAACATTGTGCCAGAGCATCGTATTGCTTCTGTTCCTCCAAAAGTTTTGCAAAACAAATATGTGTTGCCCGTTCAGTAGGATATGTCGCCAAAAGCCGATCCCATATTTTCTGACAGTCGGCATGAAAGCCCGCACGCCACAACCTCAACGCTGCAAGTGCAGCGGATTTAATATTCTTCGGACTCGCTTGTATTAATTCTATCCACTCCTGTTCCATTTCTTCCTTTCTTCCTAGTCGCACAAGAGCTTCCGCACGCGATGTGTGTTGAAAAGGCGTAATAGTGGAAAATTTTCTACCGCATTCCTCTGTCAAGGAAAGTACTTCTTCCAGTTTACCCTGTGTAATAGCCATTTTTGTTGCTATGTCATAGCTCAGGGTGAACCAAGAATCTCTTGGAAAAATAGCAAGAATCTCCGATGCATTCTGAAAATCTTCTGCACTAATTAGCTGGCCTGCTGCATTCAAAAAAAGCTGCTGAATCTCTTCTGTTCGTAATCCTCGTTGTCTCAACAGATCAGCTTCGACGGCTAAATCAGCGGATTCTTTAACTCTGCTAGCAAGACACATAGACTCCTGATAGAAGTTGAATCCATTCGATTCGCCTTTCATTCGTTCTTTAGACATAATACATATTTAATCTAAGTATCATATTTTGTCAAGTGTTTAGGACAAAAACCAACAGGATTATCCTGCCATTATGAGGCATAAGACTTCAAACTCACAAGGACGGTTCTTACTTCCTCTACGAGAGAGTTCCATCGTAACAAGCCCCGGGTGTCCCCTGTCTGCTATTTCTTTCCTTCGTCCAGCGGCAGCATTTTTTTGTGGCCGTTGTTTTTGCAGCGCTCGTTATATTCTTCAATAGGATCCCGATACGGCAGACCAACGACATCTAATGCCCTGCGCATGTGTGTCGTTTCTACGATCATCCTTTCGCCATCCCCTTCACGCCGTGCATTGATGGCTCCTGCGCGATGAATCTCTGCAATCGCTTGCATCCTGGCACGTATCCCCATGCTGCATTTCGCAGCAAGGCTTACGGCGGCGCGATAATCAAAATTCCGCAGCGCCTCCTCCACTTTATTCATCATTTCCACATGTTCAGGATCCCCCGACTGGGGCGTAAGTCCAGATGGATAGTAACCAGTTCCGCTTGGATTGGGATAAGGTTCTAAAGTCATAAAAAAAGGAAAGTACCAGATTCTAGACGTTCTGTTGGGTGTGTCAATTTTGGCACTCTGCAGGCTTCTCCCAGCTCTTCAATGCTTCGTAAAACGTCTCGTAATTGCTGTTTGCATTCCACACGGTCAGTCCACAAATACCGGCATCTCCGACGGCATCCATTTCGTCATGAAAATCCTCCACGCTCGTGCGGTACCCCTGAATCCACGGGCGCAGCTTCCATGCGTGCGACTCCAAAAAATCCTGGTACCCCGTCATGGTCTTGTGCACCAGCGTGTACATGCGGCTTTTTTCTTCCACTTTTGCATTGTAGAAACTCTTTGAAAAAGTATCCGGATAGGCCATGGGAGAAATGACATCCAGTAACGGCGCAAAACGTTTTACATCCTGGCCCAGGTTTTCGTTGTTGATGTCGTAGTCCCATCCCAGAATTGCGTACGTACTTGCTCCCAGCTTTACGCTCGGCCCACATGTATGCACGGTCTTGCGGGCTTCCTGCAAAAAACTTTCCACCCGATCCGCCTTTTGTTCACCCGTCAAAATACTCAGTCCATTCACGTCCGCCGTTGTAAAACGGATGTAATCCAAATTGATCTCATCGACCCCGCTCTTCGCCACTTCGCAGAGCAGCTGCATGTTGTACTTGCGTGCCGTGGGATCCATGGGATCAATCCATCCTGCGCCGACGGTGCTGCCGCTGCCATCTTCCATCTGCACATAGGGGAGCCTGTCTGTCAGGCCTTCATCCTTAATAGCAACGAACCGCGCAATGGCGTACAGCCCTCCATCTTTTATGAGTTTAACAGTGTCCTTCAGGACGTAATGTTGCTCACCTAAGTCCATGTCATCCACCATGCGGGATTTGGAATCGTAATACACATACGGACCTTTGACATCGAACACGATGGTGGACCCTCCCGCTTCTTTTAGCGATGCAATCGTCTGCTTGAGAAAGGCAGTATCCCCAATGCGTGGTGCCGTAAGGTACACACCAATCATGTGATGTGCGGGGTCGGTGGATCCAATAACCGTATCGTTCGTGCGTTCTGATTCGGTCATGACTCCATGTGTTTGAGCAATGACATCGTCAATGACAGGAGGTGTGTGCGGGTAGCCAATGAACGTGAGCGAGAGCGACAGCGAGAGTCCAAGTGCCTTGAGCATAGGTGGAGGGAAGTCTGCCTTGGGCAGAGGGAAGTGACCAGAGGGGAACGATGCGGAGAGAAAGTGGTGAGAGAGTAGTGGTTAGGGAGTAGGCATTCTTTTTCGCTTCTCTAGCCTCTAGCCACGAACCTCTATCCACTTTTCTCTGTAAAGAAAAGCGATGACAAAGCCGCCTATTTGTGCTATACTTATTCGATGCCTGAAACAAATCCTTTGTGGGCTATGGCCGTGCAGCAGGGCGCTTCCGATATTCACGTCGTTTCCGATAATCTACCTATGCTTCGCGTGGATGGTGTGATGACTCCCGTGGGGGAAACACTTTCTGCACAAACGGTGGAACAATACATCCACGAATTTTTGGATGAGAAACAGTACGCGCTCTTTTTGAAGGCAGGGGACTTAGACTGTGCATATGCCATGCCAGACGGCACGCGTTTTCGTGTGAACGCGCACCTTGCCATGGGCAAGCCCGCCTTCGCCGCGCGTCTCATTCCGTCCGTTCCTCCAACGATCGAGGAAGTGCAACTTCCAAAAGTCGTGATGGACATCTGTCGCAGCCGCGATGGTCTGGTTCTGTTCACAGGTCCCACAGGAAGCGGAAAGTCCACTTCGCTCGCGGCCATCATCAACCAGTTCAACGAAGAAGCTCCCGTGAACATCATCACGCTGGAAGATCCCATCGAATTCACCTTCAAATCCAAGAGAGCACTGGTGCGCCAGCGCGAACTGGGCACGGACTTCCAGAGTTTCCCGGAAGGCATGAAGCATCTTCTTCGCCAGGATCCCGATGTCGTCATGGTGGGAGAAATGCGCGATCTGGAAACCATTGCTCTAGCCCTCACTCTCGCAGAAACAGGTCACCTTGTTCTCGCAACGCTCCACACGCCCAACACCATGCAGACGGTGGATCGTATTATCGACGTGTTCCCGGCGCATCAGCAGTCACAGGTGCGCTACCAGGTATCGCTCTCGCTCCGTGCCATCATTGCCCAGCGTCTTGTGCCAAAGGTCGGCGGCGGCCTGATTGCAAACCGCGAAATCCTCATTAAGAACGCGGCGGTTGCCAACATCATTCGCGATCAGCGCCTTGCGGAGCTTCCAAGCGTTCTGCAGACAAGTGCAGAGGAGGGAATGGTGAGTTTTGAAAATGACTTAAAGAGGCTTGTGAAGGAGGGACTTGTGGAGGGGGAGAAGTAGGGCGGAAGAATCTTTGGTTTTGTGTCTATTTTTTGATTTCGATGTCTTGCGTTGGATCTGCAAAAAACGCATCTATAACTTCCTCACGGGGTTTTGTTGCCGATGGAGGGAATGAAAAATCCTGAAAGACTACGTCGTGAGGATCTTCATAGTTTATCTCAGTAAGTGCGATCTCATCTAAAACGATATGAGGTTCCGTTTGAGTGTCCGATGGAGTTGTTTCTGTGTTTTCAGCGGCTAAGTATTGATCTATCTCGTTAGCGTGAGTTATTTCACTGTCTTTTTGATTTTCTCCATCCGCCAAAGGTTTATTCTGCGTCGCAGAACGAATAAGGTCACCTAGATGGCGACTGGCTTCTTCAATTGCGATATAGAAATGTTCTCCCAAAACTTTCCATGCTCCATTGGGTAACTTTACTTCCAATGAGAATTCGTTGTGTAACTCTGTCATGTTCTGAATTACCCCTGTTCGAAGAATGGTTGGAGGATCGATATGCATCCAACCTTTTTTGGGTGGAAGATCATACTTCTTTCCGGACGTAAAGCAGATACGTACTTCCAGTGGAAGATCCGTGGCGCTCCCCGGATTCATATCAAATTCTTCCATCGTCGGTTCAATGTGAAGTGGCCGTGGTTTTGTGTAACGGAAGTTCTGATTTTTTTGTATATCGAACGCGTACAGGACGCCCCAGTTACTTTTCCCCGCTTCAGATTTTCCTGTTTCACACCAGAACACTCGTTTTCCATCTTCGAGCGGTTGAGCAAAGGGATCCTTCTCAAACATTTCCTGAATTCCCTTTACATCTATTGCGCAGAGCCATTCTGAGAGAGAAGGAAGTGTATGAGTTGTATCATTTCCTTCGTTCCTACCTTCATTGTGTTCATCCCATTGAGAAGCAGCGACTATTCTTCGAAAATTATGAAGTTTTTGGCGCGTAGAACTTCCCATATATTGCAACATCGTTTCGCAGGCAATATGTCCAAGAGCGTTATGAAATCCATGTCCCATAGCATCTGTTTTTGCGAATTCGCCAGGATTCAATCCCCCCGCCGTTCCATACAGTGTGCGAACTCCAGCGCCACTGGGTTGTGACCATGTTTGACCATGTTCTTTGCCATAAAAATATACATGCATCCACGCAAGAGCTTCTACGATAAAATCATTATTAGGAGTGCGGGGTGTAAGGAGATGCCCAAGTTCATGAAGAACTAATTGATTGCGGTATTCAGGCTCAAAATTCTGCAATGCATCAAGGGGAAGTTTAAGCGTCTGATCACTGAAGCTTTCTATCGATTGGAGGTAAAAACGTCCATCTTGGCAAGGAATGGAACTCCTTTTGCCCATATATGCTAGTACAGCCATTTCTTTTTCTGTAATTTGCAGCGGAACAACCGGAAATTTCTTTCTACGATCGATCAAACGACAGAGCCTATTCCACAATTGATGGAGATTTAATTCTTCTTCAATGAATGCTTTTGCTCCCTCATATGCGGCCTTTCCCATAAAATTTCCGTGGTAATTTTGGCGGGCACTTACTTTGTCCAATTGATAAGAGAGCGTTTCATTTTCAAAGGAAGTTTTTTCTTGAGGTCTTCGCACAAGCTCATTTCCAGTAACAAACGCCAGTGTGGGTCCCAATTCACGAATAACATATCCGTCTTTCGGTTCATACAACGCCTCTACTTTCCGACGAAATGCAGGATCATTTTGTATAGACCATACAAAAAGGCCATAACGAGTTGTCTCTCTCATTTTTTGCACCGTTTGTCCGGTAGGGGTTTCCGCCTTATCTTCGGCATAAATATCTGCCCTCGTACGCAGTCTTTTTACAAGAGAGCGAGTATCGTGTAGCCACGATTCCATGCGGCCAGTGAGATGTGAAATTCCTTCAAGGCTTTCAGCCTCCGTTCCTACCGCATGAATTTGATCCCAACACATTGCTTCTGGAACCTTTTCGCCGGGGATCCAAAAACTTTTCGCATTTTGCTGATCATCCAACGTTCGTTGAACGTTTTGATGAAGTTCTGCCCCGGCTATTTCCTGACGTGAATTTATAAAGATATATTAATCTATTTATTTTATTTGTCAATGCTCTTCTATTTAAGCTTATTACCTTTTAAGGGAATGTTTTAGCATGTTTTCAATAAGCTTGAGGCGAAGTGAATGGTAGGTTTTGAAAATGACCTGAAGAGGCTTGTGAAGGAGGGACTTGTGGAGGGGGAGAAGTAGAGGTTGTTTTAAGATTTTGCGAGGATTTCTTTTGTTGTGTCTTGAGCATGCCAAGAGAATGTTCCTTTGACTGCTTTGTAAGCACAAATGAACACAATGAGAGTCACAAGATAACCATTTTGACCCGTCATTGCTCGATTGACAGCATCAAGAAGTACTCCAATGAGCATGCATACGGCTGCAGTGCGGCTTTTCCATTTCTGTAGAGATGCACCTATGACGATCAAGATCATGACATCAACCATGTGGTACCAATTTTGTTCTCCAAAACTGATCAGCACACCTAATACCGCAAAGAAGTAGCAGGCTATTATGCCTGTATTAATGGCTTTTTTCGCCTGCTCTTTTGTTTTGTATGGAGAGCCGAAGAGGAAGGTTTTGGTGGACATACGAAGACTCCTAATCTTGAATTTTTTCTTGAGCTGCTTCAAGAATAAGACGTATTTTTTTGAGCCAAGCATGGGCATCTTGCAGATCAGCAAAATAAAGATAGGACTTAAGTTCTTCGAAAGGAAATTCTGGATCAATCTCTGCCCTACGTAATTGCTCAAGTATGTTTGAAAAAAGTTGAGGAGCAACTTTTGAATACTGCTTTGTAAATACAAGACCTACATCTACATCATCACCTTCATGCAGAGAAGAAAAATCACCCAATAAGGTCATTAGATCAGGATATTTTTTGCTGAAGTTTGGAGTGTCAATAGGTGTCATAAACTGGATAGGCATCAAAAATTTCTAAACTACCATTTGGATTTTTAAAAAGTTGAATTCTGGCATTGTACATATTGATACTTAAAGTTGGATCTTGTCGAGTAACACCTCGACCAGAGGAGGGAATGGTGAGCTTTGAAAATGACATGAAGAGGCTTGTGAAGGAGGGACTTGTGGAGGGGGAGAAGGGCACATAGAAGAATTCAGGCACCTATCCCAAGCCATATAATAAGTGTGATGATTCCGAACAGAGCAACCGGAACAAAGAAGATAAGAAAAAGCCATTCGGAAATCTTCGTATTGAAAATCTTTTTTGTAAAAAGCAGTCTTGTCCACTTATTACGTATGAGTAAAGAAAATATAGGGTCAATAACGAATAGGTAAAGCAATGGGATAGAGAGGATGATTGCGATGGCAATAACAAAAGGAACCAATGGAGACTTTGCATGCATCAGTCCTTGTATCGTCTTCAGAGTGATCCAAAAGAGAAGTGCACCACTTGTTGCCCCTATACCTTTATGTTTTTCAGTTTCAAGTTTTTTCTGATGAAACCATCTATAAAGAGAAGATTGTGATTTAAGAGCCATATCCATACCTTTTTGCGCTGCTCTATTTTCGGGAGAGAGCTTTCTGGCCTGAAGGAAGACCTCTTCGGATTCTTTCACTTTCCCCATTTCCAAAAGTATTCCACCCTTACAAATATACGCTGCGCTCGCACCAGCATGATGTTTCATAAGATCATCAAGCATTACATGCATTTCATCTTTTTTGCCTAGACGAAAAAGAGTTTGTGTATGAATGATCATAGTCTCGAGATCAAGAGGATCTATTTCGTTGGCCTGTTTAACAAATTCCAATGCTTTTTCATAATCTTTGCCATGGAAAGATGCTCTTGCTGCATACGCAAAATAGGCTGCTTCATAGGGGAAAAGGCGAATTGCTTCTTCAATCTGCTGCATTGCCTTTGTTCCTAATCCCAGGTTGCCATATGCGATTGCTCTCACGTAGTAGAGGCGTGAAAAATTTGGCTCTAATACAAGCGCCTTCTCCACTGCTTCTAAACCTTCTTTATTTGATCCAAGATTAATATAGCACATTGCCAAAAGTTCATGCGCCCCAGCATCTTTAGGATTTTCATGAATTGCTTTCTTTAAAAATGGAACAGCTTTTTTGTATTTTTTTTGTTCAAACAAAACCTGCGCATATTGAAGATTCTTACTCACAAGAGTTTAAGATAACGAAGGATATCATCGTAAATGCCACTTTCATTTGAGTAGACAGCATAATTTTTTGCAGCACCGAACCATTCTTTAACCGAAGAGCGGATTGATTTAAGCGATAAAAGAATGTCTTGAGTCGCGAGAGGTACAACATTCCCAGTTTTCATCGCCTGTTTTAATTTTTCTTCTACAGCCAGGTTTACAACGGCCTGAATGTCTGCACCAGAGAGACCTTCTGACTTTTTTGCAAATAGTGAGAAATCCATATCGGATACAGGTTTCCCCTTCAGGGATACTTTCAGAATTTCTGATCGTGTTTTTTCGTCCGGAGGCGGTACGAAAAGAATTCGGTCGAATCTTCCAGGCCTTCTGAATGCACTATCTAAATGCCAAGGGGCGTTCGTCGCTCCTAAAATAAGAATTCCTTCATTTGAATATTGATCACCATCCATTTCAGCAAGAAACTGGTTGATCAAATGTCTGCCTGCGCTTTGTCTTAAATCTGTTCTACTTGCGCCGAGTGCATCAACTTCGTCAAAAAACATGACACATGGTGTGTTCCTTCTTGCTTCTTCGAATAAGGCATGTAGATTTTTCTCGCTTGAACCAAGCCACATGTCAAGAATTTGATTAATACCAACAGAAATGAAATTCGCGTGGATTTCCCCCGCAGTTGCCCGTGCAAGGTATGTCTTGCCACATCCAGGGGGACCGTAAAAGAGAATGCCTCCACCAATTTTCTTTCCATATGCTTCGTATAGTTCAGGGTGTTGCAATGGATAAATGATTTTTGTTTTAATTTCCTCTTTCAGCTCATCCATTCCACCGACATCACTGAAATTGATTGTTGGACGCTCTCCGGAGAGGCTTGGGAGATCCAATTTTTGAATCGCAGTTTCTATGCTTCCATTGGCATTTAAAAGCATCTTTGAAGATGCGGATTCATTTTTCTTTTTTAACTCCAAAGCTTTTACAGATGTTGGTTCGATTGTCAGAACAGTATTCAATACGCTTTCCGCCTCCTTTTGCTTGTTTTGATTTATAAGAGATTCAGCAAGGCCAACTTTTGCCTCACTATGATCCGGTGACTTCCCAAGAAGCGTGAGAAATATTTCTTCAGCAAGACTACTATCCCCAATTTCCATGTATGTTTGCGCAAGTTTAAGCAGAACAGTCAGATTATCAGGATCTTCTTGGAGCTCCCTTTTGTATTGCTCGATTTTATCGGGTAAAGAGTTCATAGAGTGCTAGTGAGCAAGCTTTAGTAGAACACTATAATGCCAGAGAATTGTGGTACAAAAGGGAAGGAACAAGAAAAAAATAAGAGAAGGGATTTTTTTGGCTTCCTGTACAAGGCTAACAAGCTGATAGCTCACACTATATGTGTATACCATTACAAGCATTTCAAAACTTAGCAGTAATTCGCGCAGGGGGTATTTAAAGGAAATACGCAATATATCTGGTCCGTATACACTAGTGACCAATACAAGGATAATTGTATTAGCAATATAGAGCGGCCAGCCCGAATAAAGATACAGATGCATAGATGTACGCATTGAACCTTTCCCGCCACAAATCATCACGCGCAGATGATAAAAGGCTCCTCGAATCCAATAATCAATGAAACCGGATATAATGGCGCAGACAAGTATCAGAAGGAGTAATAGCCCTGATGAGACAGGATACTCTTTTGTCGAAATTCTTAAGTAAATGTTCGTAAGACCCAAAAGGTAGATAGAGGTGAAAAAATAAGGAGGTCTTACCATTTTGCAGTGGGTCCACATCCACGAAAATGGGTCGCGGACGATCTGCGAAAGGAATTTTTTGAAGTTTTTATATTTGCTGACAATGGCGTGAATATCTATGTGCATATTTACGGTTGCGCCCATTCACCGGGAATACTATTTTCTATTTCCATTCTTCGAATATGAAACAGTTTGCGTGCTTCGGGATCTCCTAAGAGCACTCCGTCATAGTGTCCAGTTTTCAAGTCTACTAATTCTGGATATCCCCAAATTGCCTCAAGACCGATGCCACGATTTTCGGGATAATAAGCAAATGACCAAGTATGAGGACATCTATCATCAATAACTTCAAAGAAGTATGCAGCCTCCAAATAAGGCATCGATGAATCTGTATCTACAATCAAATATTTTGGCACTGAATTCCAAAGCGTCATTCCGTAAACAGTATGTTCTTCGCCGAATTTTGAAAAAATCTCTGTGCTTGGAAAATAACCTGCCCCTAAAAGGAAATCAGGAATTGGATCACCTTGCCTGTGGATACATTTAACTCTCATAAACTAGTGTTAAGAAACTTAATATCTTCAATGAGACCTGTAATCGTATTGTAATTGTAATGAATGTTAATACCATTCATTTTTTGTTGCATTTTTACCCATCCTTCTGTCGCAGGCCATCTGGGATCTTGCATTGTAATATCAATAACATGTCCTTTCTGTGGATCTGACAGCACTTCTTGATACGCTAACTTCTCATTTAAATTGAGAGGCTCGGCTCTTCCCGTGAGACGCATTCCCTGATTTATTGCTGCATCCATTTCTCTGGCACTCTCTTTTGTTACTCCCTTCCCGAAGTTTGTCATAAAGTCATCCACTCCTTTTACAAAATCCTCCACTTTTGTTCCTGCAGATTTTGCACCAGGGATAAAATGATCCAGTCCTTCTAGGGCATACTTCATTCCGGGTCTCATGAATTTCCCAAGGAACTGCATTCCTTCCCCGCCTGCCCATTCCAAGAAGCCCCAAAAGGTATTATCTGGCGTGAATCCGTCCGCCAAAATAAGAAATGCTTTCATGAAAACCAGGTCCGCATATTCAGCTTTTGCCAAGGAAAATCCTGTGGAATACGTTGCAGGATCCTTGAGGAGATTATCCATTGTTGTTTGCACATCACGTTTTGCCTGTTCCTCGATATCATGCACAACGTTCCCGAGTGTACTGAAAGAGGAAAGTAGGACGGCGCTCGATCCTCCGTAGAGGGCATCTTGCAGCATAGAGGTCATAACTTCATCCGGATGACCCAAGTCATACCCATCAAAGAGTGCTCGTTTCCAGCTTGAGATATATCCACTCACGGGATCAGATAATTGTGATGCCAATCTGGAAGCCATATTCATTGCATCTGTCTGGAGTGTTTCTCCATAGTCAATTCCAGGACCGTATTTAAAAGGAATAAAGTTTTTCTGCTGCTCCAAGAATGCATAGACATCTCCGTCGTAAGGATTCTCCGTCCAATTAAATTCTGTTGTATTGTTTCGATTCCATATCACTTCCCCCGCCACATGCACGTCATCAAGGGCGGCATCATGCAGCGCGAGAATTGTCGTTGCCAATCCGGTATCGGGATTCCCATTGACATAGGATGTACCCTGTACCAACTGAACGAGTGCTGTGGATGCCGTTCCAATGGGCATCAGCTCCTGTCCTCCCTCGGTAAAGAGCGTTCCCGCTTCCACATGAATGGAGCCATAGAGCCTTGTGAGCGATTCATAGAGCAGCGTCGCCTCATCCTTCGGCAGTTGCTGAGAAGCAATCACCGCAGGAGAGTCTGGATCTTCACTCCTAAAATGCGGCTTGGAAATACCTATATTGGTCATGGATGTCCTTCCATCGGGCGTTGTCATCGCCACAGTCACGTACCCTGTAATGGTCGTGTCCGAGAAGAACTTGAACCCGATGGTCTGTTGTCCTGCGATGGTGCCGGTAAACGTATGGACGTGGGCATCCTGCGTTGTTCCCGTCATACCGGTATAAATATCCACCGTGAAGGGGCCGCCGGTCGTCCCCTTATTCACAATGTTCCCCCAGAATTCAGCGGTACCAAACTTAAAGTCTACGGTATCTGCAACGTTGATGTAGGGCGAGGAAAATCCTTCTTGCCCCGAGGGGCCGTTTTTCTTGTGAACGAAGAAGTAATCGAGTGTCATTTCGACCGGCGGTACGAGCGATTCTGATGTTTCGCTGAAGGCAGGATTTCCAGTCATGCTGTAGGTAAATGGCTGATCCAGATTTGTAAAAATGCATCGTGGAGTGTTGGGCAGAAGAACAATGGTACGACCCCGGATGATGTACGCCCACGAGGGCAGCTCGCGCATGTGCGCATCTCCATCGATCCAATACAACGCCGTTGGCATGGGGGCGCTGGAGCCACTCATGTTGTATGTAAAACCTCGGTAGTTTCCCTCCATCATGTTGTCATTGAGCCGAACCCCCACAAATCCTCCTCCTCTGCCAATACGATTGGCAATTTCTCCCGGATTATCATGCTCATTCCAGTCGTAGCCCATCATGCCGAGCGCGTGCGTTGCCATGGGACTCATCGGCTTCGCATCGATCTGTTTCTTGTTCATGAGTGCATCCACTGCAAGATCGTGAAGGAAGACTGTGTCGGTCTGCTTGCCGGAGCGCATTTCGGCAATGACAGCGAGCTGCTCTTCGAAGATCATCTGTGGGTAGCGATCGAAGAAGAACATGGCGGTTTCTATTTCGCGTCCCGGGATATAGGGCTTGTACTGTTCCCATGTGACGTGATGTTCGATCATGCGACGCGTGAGGGAATCCATATACTGCACCTGATTGAGTGTGCCCCGCAGTTCCGCAGCGATGGGGGACAGTGCATGCATCTGCGGAAGAATGACGATGCCCGTGATGCCCTCTGTTTCTTCGATGATGCATTGTTCGCCCGGCATGGCAGCCATACTGCACAGTTCCGTTTCCCCGCGATACACAACGACGGTCAGTGGCTCTGTGCCGCTGGATTCCGGTGTAAAGACGATGCGCGTCACGCGATGTTCGCTTCCCGAGAGATCAATCGAAACGCCGTTTGCCTTCGCAGAAACCGCATTCACGGGAGATGGTGAATTGTCTGCAAGACCCTCCATCGTCGGACTTGTGTGCAGAGCGCCCTGCCAGCCTGCAATGGTCAACGTTCCTCCAAGAGCGCCGAGTGACACGGTTGCAGATGCGCATGTGTTGTCTGCATTCATGACACATTCCATGCTTGTGAAATCCGGAACGCTGCGTGCGAGCATCGTGTCATCGTTCTCTGCCGCTTCAACCGTCGCCTCATTCAAGATGCCAGAAGCATTCGTCGTGCGGTTCCTCGCTGTTTCAAGATCCGTCGCAAGACCATCGATCGTACTTGTCAGATCGATCTCCTGCTGCTTCGCCGCGCGTAGTTTCTCTTCTATCTTCGGAAGATAGTAATTTGCCTTTGTCCCTGCCTGGCGTGCGGCTTCCATCTCTCCGACGAATGTCGGGCGATCTTTAGCGTAGGCATTTTTTATGGTCACGAAATTCGCATTGGCACTCTGATATGCATTCCAGAGGGTAGTATTCGTGCGGTCTGCCTTCCACGCAGTGAGCGCATCGTTCGATGCCTGCCGTGCTGTGAGGAGTTCGTTTTTTCTCTTTTCATACACTGTCGTCTTGTCCGCAAGGAGCTGACTATCATGTCGATATGTCTCGCGTTGCGTTTCCAGGTCTGTAATCGTCGTTCGTACGCCATCACGATCTTTCGTGAGATTGTCGATCTGTTTCGTGATGGCATCTTCATCAATTATCGCGCCAAGGAATGCGGAAAGGGCGTTGTTCGCATTGTTCTTCGCCTCGAGCCCTGCTTGAGTTTCCATGGTCGGCAAGGCGTGCGTTGTCCAATGTTCCCAGACGGGAGGAACGTCATTCGGTTGTGTATCGGGAACATCTGGAAGCAGAACGGGTGGTGTTGGATCGATGAACATCACGGTACTGATTCCCGCGGACTTTTCCCCATCCGGTTCAAGACGAATGGATGATGCAAGGAAATTGTTATCAAGTGAATATTGTTGATACTGCGCAGCAAACCGCACGTCGCCGCTCGGTGTGTGGAAGATGACCGTCCCTCCCAGTTCCGCGTACGGGATGGGATCCACCCGAACGAAGCGAACGCCTCGCATCACGGGAGCGCCATGCTCATCCACGAAGGTCATGGTCACTCCTCCTTGATTTTCTCCCTGCAGCTTTCCCTGCGAGACAATCACATTGCCGCCGCTTTGCGATTCAAGGCGCAGTGTTTCACGATTCACCGTGATCGTCGCGCCGTTTTCATACCGTCCGGCCTGCACACCACTAAACTCAATGTCATTCTTCTTTCCATGATCCAGCACCACATCATCCGGCGTCATGGTTTTGGCGATATCAAATTCTTTGAAGATTTCATCGTGCAGTGTTGCACGGAGCGCTGTGAGCGCATCACTTTGTATCGTGCTGGGCGCACTCAGATCTTCATTCAGTGTCGCTAGTGATGTTGCTACGTCGTCAATCACATCGTCGCGTTCGCGCCAGTCGGTCATTTGTGTCAGTGCATGCACGCGATCTCCGATGTCCCCGATGCGTTGCCGAAGTACCTCCTCCGTATCCCCCGGAATCATTGGCGCAACGTGTGCTATGGGGTCATAGACAGAATCACCGGACATCATCTCGCGTCGTTCAAGATGTTCGATGGCGAGAGTCGTTGTTTTCTTGCGTGCGCTAGGAGAAGAGGAGAAACGCATGGGATGTGGAAGAAAAGAAGATGACCTCAGTGTGATGGGATAACAGTGATGATTCCATCATCGTGATGGTAAGTCAAAATGGCGATGTTATCGTTTTGGCTTTATGAAGCCATGAGAAGCGTTCCATTGCTTCATAGAACGCATGAAGGAGCCAATGTACGCACCCAACATTGCATTTTTTCCCTTGATGGAGCGGAGGATGTCTTGTTTTTGGCTTTAATAAGACATTATTTTTGTTCCATAACGCGGCAGAACACTATCTATACAAGAAAATTGATATTTTGGCATTATTATGCCATTTAAATCAATTTGCCCTCCCTCTTTGCCAAGTTCGCATCGGGCTTTCGTGCTTTACTTTAGGGCTTTTTTCGGTAGCATGACCGGTTGTTATGACGGAACTCCCATCTAGCATCCTCGCCTACCTCACCGAAGCCAACTTTTCGGGAACGGAAATCCTCATTCTCCGTAAGTTGTTGGAAGGTCATGCCATGACACTCCGTGAACTTGGTGGCAAAACCGGCAAATCGTCGGGCGTGTTGGATCAAGCAATGAAGAAGCTTGTTGGCAAGCACATCGTGACGCGCGAAATGGTGAACGGAAACCCGAAGTTTGTGCTCTCGTCACTGGATTCCATTGCACACTGGATTAAAGAAGACATGAAGAAGAAGCGCGAGGTCTTAAAGCGCAAGCAGGATGATTTCGAGTCGTTCATTGCAAGTTTGAAGACGGATCATAACAAGCCGGAGATGCATTACTACTATGGGGATGAGGGCATAGAACAGGCCTACCTGAAACTGCTTGAGTACGGAAAAGAAATGTTGGTGTATAAGCCGCTGCTTACAAAAGAAGAGGATGATCCTCGTCATGATTTCTTTGCGAAGCTTCGCGTGGAGCGTAGCCGCCACGGCGTCTCCATGCGTGTGTTAGCGTACGACACGCCACTCGGGCGGCGCTACCAATCGCGCGATCCATTGGAGAACAGAAAAACAATTCTGATCTCGGAACAATCGAATGCCTTCACGTTCGAGAAAATTATCGTCGGCAATACCATTGCCTGTATCGATCATGCAGAGAAAAAAGCCTGCATCATGCACTACAGAGAGTTCGCCCACACGGAGCGCGTGCTCTTCGACACACTCTGGAGCCAGCCGCGCGTGATTGGCAGCGTCCCGGAGCCGAAGGAAGATAGGCTCCTCGAGCCGCAGACGCTGGAAGAACTGCGGGAATTTCTCTTTAGTAGGAGAAGTATTGCCGCTTTCATTCTGTGTGCCCTCCTTGCCGCAGGTGTGACCTATGGGATCTATCAACACAACGTCTACGTCAATACGCAACGCGTGCGGGAGGAAGTGAAGGCCATTGCAGCGACGGCAATGGCCCAATTAAATCCATTAGCAATGGATATTGCAAATATCAAAGACATTTCCGATACAACTCGACCTGAATACAAATATATAACAGCACTATTGAATGAAATTAGAAATTCAAATTCATCTCTCAAATACGCATATATTTTACGCCCCTTGAAGTCAGGAACTCTAACAGAGTTTGTAATTGATGCAGATTCAATGCTGTCGCAAGATATTGACAACAATGGAGACGGAAAAATTGATGAGCTCGATAACTTTTCTTTACCAGGAGAAGTATACGATTTAAATGCGTCTCATGATTATTTTACAAAGATTCTAAAGGAACCCACTGCGGATCCTCATCCATTTACCGATAAGTGGGGTACTTGGATTTCTGGTTTTGCTCCGATTAAAGATGAATCTGGCAATACAATTGCTATATTAGGGGTTGATAGAAGTGCATCTGATATTTATACACTTTCCAATCAGTCGTTTCATCCATTTTTAATTTTTCTTATTGCATTTTTCTTACTCTCCTTTGTAAGACTGGCTGCCTTTAATATGTCTCTTATAAAAGAATTATGGGAATTTGCCCGATCTAGAAAATTTCTTATAACTATGGGCTCTGCTGCACTCTTTTTTATTGTCATAACCCTTGTACTCTATTTATATGGAAACATCTGACGCTCATTCATATGCAAGAGATGCTGATACTTTTAAAGATACTGTGAGTCAAAAATTTATTCTACATTTGCTATTTTTTGTCCTCCACATAGCCTGCTATAAGCACTTACATCGTCTCACTAAATTAGGTTCCTCTTAGGGAAAAAAGAGTGTATAATGGAAAGAATGCTACTTCTTCAAAAATTAGGGGGCCCAGATATCAGATTTAGAAGTTATTTACTGTTAATTATATCTTCTCTTTTAGCTGCAGGCATAACAATGATCTTGTATCGCCAAACTCAAGAGATTATGAAAAGTCAATTAAAAAGTAGTCTTATTGGCATTGTTACAACTGGCACTTTAAAATTCAATGCAGAAGATCTAAATAAAATAATCAATGAAAATTCGGTGGAAGATCCTTCATTTATAAGAGTAACGGAAGATTTGCAACTTATTAGGAATTATAATCCTGATATTAAGTTTGCATATATTCTACGGCCAACTATCAATGAAAACATTTTCCATTTTGTTGCAGATGCTGACTCAATAGATCCAAATGCTAAGGTTGATTTAAATAATGATGGAATTATTGACGACGAAGATGCATTGGTATGGCCTGGTGAAGAATATGATGTGTCAGATAATCTTACATTGAAAACTAACGCGTTATTGTATCCTACAACCGATGAGGAGCCTATTCTTGATCAATGGGGAGCAACTTTATCTGCTTATGCTCCAATAAAAAATAATGGGGAAACAATTGCAATTCTGGGAATTGATGTAGAGGTTAGTGATTACTTAAGTTTGATTCGCCAAACTCTAATTCCTTTCATTCTCTTTGTCGTATTTCTTTTGCTCTTGCTATGTGTATTGACATTTTTCTTAGTTAGAATATGGAAATCACGAGTGGAAGTTCTTAGAGAAATTGATCGTCAAAAGGATGAACTCTTGAGCATCGTGAGTCACCAACTTGCGACGCCGGTTTCTTCTGTGAAGTGGTACCTTGAAATGCTTTTGGATGGTGACGTGGGAGCTCTCTCAAATGAGCAAAAGGAATATCTGAACACCATGCAATCGGTGACGTATAACCTTGCAGATCTTGTGAGTATGATTCTCGATGTATCCCGCATTCAACTTGGCAAAATGAAGGTTGATGCACAACCGCTTGATCTGAATCTCTTCTTCAAAGAAATTCTGTTTGCCATCGAACCGAAAGCAAAGGAGAAAGAACAAAAGTTCGATGTGTCCATTCCAAATGATTTGCCGAAAGCCATGCTGGATAAGCGTCTGACACGCATGACCATTGAAAACCTCTTAAGTAACGCAGTGAAGTACACTCCTGCAAAGGGCACTGTGAAATGGTTCATGGAGCTTCGTGGCACGATGCTTTACATGGAAGTGCGAGACACAGGGTGTGGCATTCCGGAAAAAGATCAGAAGCAAATTTTCGGGAAGCTTTTCCGTGCAAGCAATACGGGGGCTATTGATGGAAACGGATTCGGACTCTACGTTGCGAAGGGTGCCATTGAGGCACAAGGCGGAAGCATTTGGTTTGAAAGCAAAGAAAATAAGGGTACGACATTCTTTGTTGAATTACCTTTAAATATTGCGCTAAAACAATAGTTTTTGCTTAATATAGAAAGATAAATATTTTGAATTGCTTTTTTGAAATTTTTTCTTTCTCCAAGAACTACCATTAATTTTTTTCCTACAATTTGTTGACCCACAGAAACAATCAAAAGACATATTGACGATATCAGTGGTTTCGTAATCAAAAAATATCTCTTCTCCAGGAAGAATATCTCTTCTTGCTACTAAAAGAATTTGACCTTGTACGCCTGCATTTGGGTTGCAGCTGTGGTTTATTCGGTAGGCATCATCAAGTTTTTTTTCATTAGAGGGAGCCATATAAAACCCCTCTGCGATGCCTACAGGATAAAAGTCAAAATGAGGATTTCTCTTAGATATCTTCTTTAATTCATCTGTAGTTAAAACTCTTCCTCCCCAAATTAGGATTAAATCACCTTCAAAAATCTTTTTTTTTGCAAATACACCCCTTCCTTCAATAGGACTCTTCGCAATAAAACATTTTTTAGATATGTAGGAATCAACATGCATGATCTAAATCATGACAAAGTTCTTCAATGAAATCAATCATCAGTTTTTGAAACTAAACGACTTCTCCATCACCTTCGACAAATCAGCTTCTTCTGTTAACACTTGCTCTACAGGGAAGGATCGGAACAGATTTTCCATCACTTCGGGGATCTGCTCCACATTCACATTCAATCGATAGGTGAGAATATCAAGCTGTTCCAGCGTTTTTCCTGCGGTCATTGCACGAAGTCGCTTTTGATCATCGGTGGGAAGACCAGTCTTCAGTTTGACAAGAATATTCCGCTCGATCTCCGTAATGGCTATCAAGCGCGCATAGTCACCGTCATAAATGAGTTTTCCTTGCTTGATGACCATCACACGGGGGCAGAGGCTCGCGATATCCTTCATGTAATGGGACGTGAGCAGAACCGTCACACGCGCTTGTTTTTGATATGCACGAAGGAAGTTCCACAATTCACGTTGCGAAACGGCATCCAATCCTATGGTTGGCTCATCCAGGAAGAGGACCTTTGGCTCGTGGAGGAGTGCTGTAATGAGCTCACACTTCATGCGTTCACCCAAGGAAAGTTGACGTACGGGGCGGTCCAGAACGTGTCCTACGTGGAGCAGTTCCACGAGCATATCGTGCATGCCTTGCCACAAGCGGTGATCCATTTTGTACAGATCTCTATGCAGCAAAAACGTGTCGCTTGCGGGAAGATCCCAAATGAGTTGCGATTTTTGTCCCGTGACAAGGGCGATCTGCTTCTTGAAATCCATTTTCCGATCCCATGGCTTGTAGCCAAGCACCGAACACGTACCGGACGTGGGCGTGAGAATGCCCGACAACATCTTCAGTGTTGTTGTTTTGCCTGCGCCATTGGGACCCACGAATCCCACAATTTCACCTTCCTCGATGGAGAAGGAAATATCATCCACGGCTGCTACGTCTGTCCATGTCCTCTTCACAATGCTTTTGAGTGCAGCCATGACCCCCGCTTCCTTTTCGTAGGAGCGAAAGATGCGCCGAAGGTTCTGGACGGAGATGACGGACATTGGAGTGTTTACGAGGAGGCGGAGGAGTATGTGCGGAGGAAGGAGTTGAGGAGGATCCATGCCAGTCCGCAGACGAGAACCGACGTTGCGATGAGGATCCATAGCGGCCAACGACCAGTCGCGATTTGAAGTGCGATAGAATACTGCAAAACACCGAAAGATGCAAGCCATAACATAATTTGCCTAGTTTGTCCAATAGGGACGGATCTGGCGCCTTCCAGGTATTCCCAGGCTCCCTCGTTGGGATCCCACCGCCCCCACCGCACAGACGGAATACACAGGCAGAGCACAATGCCGATTTCCAGAATGGCAGCGAAGACGGTTGCGACGAAGGTGAGTGCAAGGGCATTCACCGTGACGGTCGTGAGGAGCAGAATCGTGCCAACGACCATATGCGGCCAAAACCAAATGAGGCCGATTTCTTCAAGGAGCATGCGCAGGAAGAGCGGCGCAGGTTGCACGATCCAGAAATCGAAGTTTCCCGTCCAAATTGCGCGCGCCAAATGGAGGATAATGCCGTGCACGACACACTGCGCAAGGCCCGTTGCAAGGAGCGTAATGCCGAAGAACAGAATGAGTTCTTGTGACGAATACCCAAACAGATGTCCTTCCGTTGCCTGGTATGTGACGTACACGAAACATGCTTGCATCCCGATGGTCAGCCAAATCGAGATGGTCCATACGAAGACATCCGTTCTGTACCGCGCCCAGCGCTTCAGGTGCAATCGCACAGCCCAACCCAGTAATGTCGCGTAGTAAGAAGTCATAGAGTGTTATCCGCCCACGGCATCGTATCGACGTAATCCTCGATTGCATAGGACGCATGCGAGCCCAATGAGCACAAGAGACCATCCCACTTGTCCTACGATGACGGAAAGGATGTGTATATCACTTCGCCCAAGAATTGCGCGTGCCGGGAGATCGATCGCGAAGCGAAGCGGAAGAAAGAAACTGATCTTTTGCAAGAATGTGGGAAGGAAAGAAAGGGGGAGAAGCGTGCCGCCGAAAAACTCGAAGACCATCATCATCATGGCGAACGTACCTTCCGTTTGAATGAGCCAGAACGAGAACATGCCGATCAAAGCACTCAAACTCGCAAGAAGGACGATGGAGCCAGGAAGCAGCATGACCATGGTCGTGATACCCGTCGGCCATAAATCTGCGCGTAACGTGGGGAGGATCCACAGACCGACAGCACAAATGAGCAACGAAGGAATGAGGAGCGTAAGAACGCGTCCCATGATCATGCCTGCGGACATTTCAAAGAAAGACAACGGTCGAAGAAGCCAATGATTCAACGTGCCATCGCGCACCATTTGCGAGAGATCGCGGTGAAAATAGATTTGCGTAAACATGCTGAAGATGAAGACGAGGATGTAATAACTCATCATGGCATCTTCGCTCCAACCGGAAAAACTGTCCTCTCCCGCATACTCAAAGACAGCCGTCCACGCAAAAAGGGGAATGAGGATGGGGAGCATGCGTCCGATGAGCAGGCCAATCCAAAAAGAGCGATGAAGAATGTGTTGTTGTAAGGAAACAGCTGCCGTCGTTACGATTGCATAAGGCATAGGTGGCATCCTACCGTCTTGACGGGGCTTTTGGAAGCGTTCTTTTCGGCCATGGAACGGTAAAAATGGCTATTTGAAGCCAAAATTTTCCTCCCCACGGAAGATATAGTATAAATGCACTATAATCGCTATTTTCGTCAAATTATCATAATAGCGTGATTCTTCCGCCTCCAACACCGGCACGCGCGAAAGAGAAGGCGCTCCAATCCTTGCTGATGGATCTAGAGAAGGAGCATGGTTACCTGCAGGTACAGCTGGCATCCTTCGACGATTCCTGCGACCCGCGTTACATGGAGAAGCGCATGCTTCTCTCCGTCCGCGTGGATGAACTCGAACGGCAGATGAGGATGTTGAGGGGGAGGGTGTGAGAATTATTCCGTCCATCGAAAAGTACTAAAAATATCTTCAGCAAGCTTGGGATTATTCGTTTGCTGGGTAATGCAAATTGATATATTTCTGCCATCCTTTTCTGCGCAGAGAACATATGCGCCGCCTTTATCTCTTGTTGGTGGAATACATTCTGGATTTTGTTTTACTTCGCCGAGGTCTCCTATTCCTAGGTTGTCATAAGCATCAACATGGCCCCAAAAAGCATCGGCATTTTGTGTGGTGATTTTTTCTAAAATAGAAATGCCTAAATCTTGTTTGGAGCAAGAGGTAACATTGGAATAGAGATAAATAGAGTAATCATTTGGCTCTCGCCTTACATTCATCGGATCGTATGTGGGAAACGCAAAAGATCCATCACCACGTTCAATTTCCTGAAAGATTTTCTTTGGAATAGTTAATTGTATACCATTTTTAGAGATAGTTTGTTTATTCTGTGCAACAAGTTCAATGTGCATTGAATCACATCCAATCAACGAAAGAATGAAAAAGCCAGTTATCAAACTTTTTATTATTGCCATTTTGATAGTGAGGAATTCCATTTTTTGAGTTTGCCATCTGGCCATTTGGCGTAAGTTCCTGTTTCGTTATCCCAAGTAATCCAGGCGTCAAAATCTGTATTCCACACAACTCTCTTCCTCTCGTGGGGATCACTCGCATGAGCCAGCCAATACACTTGATCACTTCCATTTTCCTGTTGATCACGATCATAAATGAGGTGCGGATTCATTCCCGATGTTTGCTCATTACTCGTTACCCATGCCATCAGCCCTGCATCCCATACAACGTTAAATTGTTTTTCTTCTGTTCCGTAGTTCAATCTTCCATCAATACCTCCATCTGTTGCCGTAATGGATGATAGAGAATCCTGAAGGACATTTCGCAGATCAATATCGTGTTGTTGCCCGGTTGTTGGATCGATGAAAAAAAGACGTTCATGAAGGTGGGGGGAAAATTCTAGATCGTTTTCGTTGCCTCTTCCACCGACGTCTGCAACATGAATACGC
>CAZEUQ010000001.1:0-29669 GCA_964515125.1 uncultured Candidatus Peribacteria bacterium | reverse complement strand
AGATGGACTGACGCCGACCATCGGTGCGCAGGTTTCGCCTTGCATACGGAAGATCCGCTCGCTCGAAAACGGGCTGATGGTGTACGACCGAAAATATCGAGTAACGACCCCTGCACGTGAGCCACAGATAAAAATCCAACGCTATGTGTTGTCTCTCACAGGACCTTCTGGTGTCGGAAAAACGACCATTACTCGTACGCTCCTCCCTCTTTTTTCTTCCTACGCGGAACAAGTCCCCATTCACACCACCCGCAAACCCAAAATTGGGGAGAAGGATCCATACCGTTACTGCACACCAAAAAAGTTTGATGCATTATTGGCATCCGGCGCAATGATCGCCTCCACAACCATGACCTCCTCAACGGAAGACAGGAGATATGGCTATTTGAAGAGTGATATCGAGGCGATGTGGAACGCAGGGAAGCTCCCGATTGTCGTTACCGATATTCACCTCCTCAAGGGATTAGAGAAACACCTTGGGCGCCGAGCCATTTTGAGTTGCGGTCTCTTGCCTCCCGGAAACAGTCGTCGCAGAATGCTCTCTTCTCTGCTCCACAGACTGCGTTCCCGTGGACGCGATACAGAAGCGCAGATCCGAGAACGTATAGAAGTCGCAAAAACAGATCTGGCAGCATTCGATGAACATCCCCAGTTGTTTGATCATTTTGTCGTGAATGATGAGCTGGATGTGTGCGTAGAAAGAATACGAGGATTGGTGGAAGGATAGATAAAGGTTGTTGGTTGATTCGTTGATTCGTTTTTAGTGATCTCTTTTACGATAAACCGGCGATGTGGACAATGAACCAGTCAACTCTCAAGCCAATCAACCAATCAACCCCTCATAAACCTTCTTATATCGCTCTGCGATGAGCCGCCAATCAAATACCTTCACATGCTCCTGCGCAGCCGCAGTAAGGGATGTTCGAAGCGGTACATTTGTGAGGAGTTGATGGATCGCCTGTGCGGCCATATCCGGATCTTCCGGTGGAACGAGAATCCCTGTGACCTGATCTTTCACAATCTCCGGGATACCGCCCACATTGGAGGCGACCACAGCACATCCTGCTGCCTGTGCCTCTAAAAAGACATTGCCCAGTGCCTCACTGCGGGAAAGCCCTACGAATATTTCTGCACTTGCGTACTGGTCGTAGACCTTGAGCGGCGTGAGCTTACCGAGGAATTCCGTGCGATCTGCAATCCGCAGTTGCTGTGCCTGCTTCTGCAGTGCATCACGTTCGCTTCCATCCCCTACGATGGTCAGGGTGAGGGTTGTATCAGTCAGTTCCGAAAATGCGAGGAGGAGTGTATCGACCCCCTTCACATGTTCTAAGCGCCCAACGAAAAGGATGCGCCCTCGAACGCGCTGGAACCGCGTGCATGACGCTTGCAGAGCAGGAAGGTCAATGCCATTTGGAATGTAGATCACGTCATCGCGACCAAACTGACGTGCGCGAAGCAGAAGAACGGAGCTGATACCCGTAATGGCGTGCGCGCTGCGATGAATGGAACGCAGAAAAAGCTTCGTGTTGGTGCTTTGCAACGTAAGAAGACGTTTTGGCTTGCGCAAGAAGAGCTTGCACAAGGTGAGTGTGAAGCCTGCAAATGACTCAAGAACGGCATGGATGAGATCCGGCTTTTCCCGACGCACAGCAAAGAATGCAAAGATGGGAAACAGCCACTTATCAATGAAAAATATTCCGACTCCCACGCGTCGAACACGCACTACTCCATCGAGCAAATCTTCTTTCGGAAGCTTGCGCTGCATGCGCGCTGTTACAATGACGATGGTGTAGTGATCATGCAACCTGACGGATACTTCTTCCACCATGGCTTCCGCACCGCTTCGCAGAGGACGCAGGAATGCGGAGATGAGCACAATTTTTTTCTTCATCAGAGAAAGTATAACCTGCTCCAGAGAAATGATAGATTGATCCATTTGAAAAAGATGATCAAAAAAAATTCATTTCTTCCGGTCGTTAGCTGATGATGAGCTAACGATCCATCATTTTCTCAAAAATATTCCGGTACTGCTTGCTGACGATCTCCCAGGAAAATTGTTCCTCGATCCTATGTCGTGCCGCAGTTCCAAGCCATAATCGATATGCGCCATCATCGATCAATGTTTCCATATGCATCTGAAGGACCTTGCGATCCCCCGGCGTGAAGAGTAAGCCGGACTTTTCGTGTTCGATCAAAAAAGCATTGCCTCCTACGTTCGTTGCGATGCACGCACATCCGCTCGCCATAGCTTCCATCAGCGCATTACTGAGGCCTTCCGAGTGACTTGGAAGCACAAAAATATCGGTTCCACGAAGGATCCCGGGGATGTCGTTCGAAAGCCCCGTAAAAATCACGGATGATTCGTACTTCGCGACAAGATCGTGACGATCTTTGTACCACCCTACGACTTGAATGACGATTTCGGGATATTTTTCTTTGATGCATTGTGCTGCTTCTAAAAAATCATCCACCCCTTTGACAGATTCCAAGCGCCCCACATACGTTATGTGAATGGCTTGATCGATCATAGATTGATCTGCATGGAACAGTGACGGATCAATGCCAGTCGGAATCACTGTCGATTGTTGATCGATCTTCAGCTTTTGAAGTACATCGGATGGTTGCGGATGGAAGAACACAATGCGCGATGCTGCGTGTAAGACCATGCGCCCTACCGTCCATGCACCACATGCCATAATAATTTTGGAGTACCAATGGCGCGGCTTCCAGGTTATTCCCACGAGAGCATCCGTAATGAGTAGCGCGGAATATCCCTTCCTTTTCAAACGGAAGATGGCAAGCGAGGACCAGAAGAGCACTTTGTTGACGATGACGAGATCGGGCTTCATATCATCCGCAACCGCTGCGACGTAACGGGAAAATCCAAACGCAATACCATAGTTAAACGGGTCTGGAAGGAAAATATCTTTTCGGAAGTGAACCGTGAGAGTATCCGAGATTTTTTCGATATGGTTTTTTGACCCCATGCAGACAACCGTGACGCTGTACCCCATGCGTTGCCAGAGCTCGCTTAATTTCACGGAACTGATCATCCAGCGATGGTCTTCCAGCCAATAGGGGCTTACGAGAAGAATCTTCTTCCCTGTTTGCAGGGTTGCTGGAAAGGATTGTGTGAGGTGATCCATGAGAAATGATGGTAGCGCGTGTCTCCTTACGTAAGATCTTTCAAGGCATCCTCCCTCGTCAACTTTGTAATTCTTTGATGCAATTCCTCGATGCGAATAATGAGGTAGAACACAATGAAGAACAGGACACCGATGGCTGTCACAGAAATAGCCGTTTCGTTGCGGCGGATTCCTGTAATGCGACTTAAGAACTGCACGCTATCCGGGTACACCGCAAGGTAAGCAATAACACCCCAAAAGAAGGTCCAGAGGCAGCCTTCCCAAATCGTCTTCTTCTGGCGCATAACAAGACTCCACGCATACAAGACGAGGAAGAGTGAGATACATGGCACGATGATTTGGTACGGAGTGATGGTCACCGGAGGAAAGAACGTAGAAGAATTTTTGCGGCAGTGCGCACGCCGTTTGCAAAGGACTGTCCTTTCGCCAGCGTGTATTCAGAATATACCACTTTTGTGGGGACTGATGCGATCTTCCATTTGTTTTGCACAGCTTCGCGGACAATTTCGGTACAAAACTCGAACCCAGACATCCGCAAATCAACTTCCTTAAGGGCCTTTGGCCCAAACAGTTTAAAACCACACTGACTGTCCGAAAGATACATACCCGTTGCGGCAAACGTAACCATGTTGCCGATGGCATTGAAGAGTCGACGAACGATCGGAATGGAATTTTTTTGCCCAAAACGATTTGCAATCACCAGATCGGCATGTTCATGGTCTAGTGCCTCGATGAGGCGGGGAATATCGGCGGGATTGTGTTGTCCGTCTGCATCAATCGTCACAACGGCATCGAACTGCATACTCCGCGCTGCTTCTAATCCCGTCATGGTGGCAGCTCCTGCTCCGCAATTCTCTCGGTGTGTGAAGACAATGACACCGTGATCGCGCGCAATTTGTGCCGTGCGGTCCTGCGAACCGTCATCCACGAGAATGACAGCATCGGTATAGATCTTGACTGCATCAATGACAGGCGCAATTCTGTCCTGTTCGTTATAGGCAGGGATGACAGCGGCAAGGCGCATGGTTATGGAAGCAACATGTAAGCGATGCCAAGCTCTGGTTCACTATAAACAGGTTTGACACCTGTTGTGGGATCATTCGCAAAATCCAGGAACGCCTGCACTTTTTTGTGGAGCGATCCATTTGGATCTTTTTCGATGGTCGCCGTGTTCGTATCGAAGATGATGCTGTTGAAACCAAGAGCCTGAAGACGCTTGAGGGTGAGCGCGTGGTTCCTTTCCTGATTCATACAGTTGAAGAACTGAAGCTGATGATCTGCAAGTGGGAAGATTTCTGCATTCTTCGGAATGAAGTACGAGATGAACGTTCCGATACGATACGTGTACGGACGATCGTTCATCGATTCATGACGAGACACGACGCTATCTCGTATGTTGTCGTACAAAGGAATGGTCACTTCGCGGATGCCGCTTGCACTGACTTTGCCAAGCGGGTACTCAAACAAATTTTTCTGCACATCAAACTGCCACATGCGATTCATGAGACAGATAAGAATAGAAAGTCCGATCAGAGTGCTTGCAAGAATGCGGTTTGGCGGATCAGGCGCACGTCGTACCAGCGCTTCGAGCGCGAGGGAGAATCCCAGGAACATCCCAAGTCCATACCACATCACACCGTTTGCAACGAACATCCACTGAATGAGGAAGACGATAGAGCCTGCGAAAAGGAAGCGAAGCCACCTTCCTTCCTTAATCCAGAAGTAAGGAAGGAGGAGCAGGAGCGGAAGAAGCAGAAGCCCCGGCATGAGCGTGACGTAATAGCCCACCGCATCGCTGTTCATCACGGCTCTCCATGGCAATGTGAGATAGTGCGACCAACCCGTTCCAAAACCCCAGTAACGATCTAGCTCTTCCACTTTTGCCGATGTCTTGCAGGCAGGGTCTTCCGGATTGAGCTTCAGTTCCGGCGGCAAGTAATGGATCTTGTTTTCAGGAAGACCGAGATGGGGTGGCACATCCTCTTTTTGCAAGAAGCTCATGTACGGAGAGAGAGTGTTTTTGTAGCTCAACAAGGAAGAAACCTGGAGATAGCCATGGCTCCAGGCGTTATGAGCCATCCACGGTGCTGCGGAGAGAGCCATGCCCGCACCAAAGAGGAGGATGGACATGGTAACCGATTTCCACTGCATCCTGTGATGACGAAGAGTAAGGGCGCAAAAGAGCAATGCAATGGCGGCGAAAACACCGATGGTGACGGTGCGCACAAGTGCCGGATCTGCGGTAAGAGGAATACCGATTTTTGCCGCAATTTCCACGATGCTAAAGGGCGTAAATTTCGCCATAACGACAAAGGATGCCGCTGTAACGGTCAAAAATCCCCACACGCCAAGTGTGCTCCCCGCAAGGACAGAGGAAAGAAGAAGGATCATCAGAACGCCCGTCGGTTTAATGGCAAAGGAGAATCCTGCGATAAGTCCCGCAAGGAGAAGGAGTGATTTCTTTCCCTTTGGCGAATGTTCGCTCTCTAATCCCGGCGCACCAAAGAGGTACACAAAGATGGCAAGTGCACTCAAGGCAGACGTGAAGAAGGATGCATTGTCGATCTTCATGTCCGCAAATGAGAAGTGCCCTGTCATGGGCAGGAAGTAATACAAAATAGCGGCAAGAATGCCTCCTTTGGGCCCAAAGAACACACGACCAAATGTATAGGCAGCAATGACCGAGAGGAGCCCCGCAGACCAGTTGATGATCATGGCGAAGGTAGAGCCAATGATACTGTCGATGCCAAAGAGGGAGTACGCCATGGCGGCAAGGTACTCCCACTGGAACGTGGGCATGGAAGGAATGAACGAGCCATAACTTGCAAGAAGACGCGGGCGGTTTAAGTAACTTCCAAGATCATCCCATCCAATAGGAAAGGGACGAATCACGTTGAGGAAATTGAGCGCAAGATAGCTGATGAGCAACCATACAAGGAGCCACATGATGTGACCTGTGGATTCATCGACAGAAATCTTGCGGTTCACACTGCTCTTCAGCCAATAGAATGTTTCTTTGAATGCCAGAAGAGGAATGCCAAAGAAGAAAGCAAGTTCGATGGATCCACGAAGCAACCCCAGCGCCGCAAGAAGCCAAAGGAGCACGACCCATGCAAACGAACCCAAGCCCATGCTGAACACAAACTCCAGGAGGGGTGACAATGCTGCCTGTTTCCGATTGATAAGCTTTAGGAAAAGTCTGCCTGCAATAAGGAAGTTGAGGAGGAGCACTGCAAGAAGGAAAATCTGTGCACCGATGCGCACAAACATTGCCTGCTGAATGCAGAGTGGACTCAAGTGATACACCTTTGCTCCATTATTCGTCATCGCAAATTCGCTCAAACAACCGCGTTCAAGCAATGACTGATAGTTCTCTTGCAGCTCCTTGAGAGCTTCTGGCCCTACACCACTGTATACAGCCTGCGTTGGTTCATAGAATTGTCGGAAAGGAGTACGATCTCCCCCGTCACCACGCATGAGAGAGCCAAAGGAAAGCACCGTTCCAAAAAGCCAGACGGAAAGAATGAATCCGCCGATCAGGTGAAGCGGCGTGATGACTGTTTCAATGACGAAGCGTCCTGTCTTGAATGCGCGCCCCATCAAAAAGACGCCGTACGCAAGAAGGGAAATGACAATGTATCCCCAGATGGGTCGAGATGTTGCAACGAGCCTGCCAAGAAACGGGAAGATAAGTTCCATGCCGCGGCAAAACTGGGTACCGATTGTTGCAGGATCTCCTGTGCAGGCCGCATTCACCGCCTGATTCTGGGCATCGGTAAGGTAGACAAGCCCGTGCACAGGAACGCCAAGATAGACAATAAAGGTAAAGATTCCCCATACGAGCATGAGGCCGAAAAGGGCCATGCTTAATCGTTTGATGGTCAGAGAGGTCATAGAGGTTCTTAGAGTACCGGATGGAGACAGAAGATGTAAGATAAAAGATGTGGATCTGAATGTCATTCGCCGGCAATTCCCTCTTCTTGAGTCCGGCGTGATCTATCTGGATAACGCCGCAACAACACAGAAACCTCAAGCCGTGCTGGATGCCATGGACCAGTTCTACACAACATCGAACGCGAATATCAATCGTGGCGTCCACAAACTGGCAGAGGCGGCGACCATTGCGTACGACGATGCACGGAAGACGGTACAGAGATTCATCAATGCAAAGAAGTCGCATGAAGTGATTTTTACGAGAAACACGACGGAGAGTATCAATCTTGTTGCGAAGACATATGCACGATCAATCTTCAAAAAAGGCGACGTCATTGTTCTCACGATCCTCGAACACCATTCAAATATTGTTCCGTGGTTGCAACTGAAAGATGAGATTGGTGTACAGATTGAATGGGTAGACATTGATGATGAAGGAATGATCGATCTGGATCACTACAAAAAAATCCTCACAGATCATCCTGTGAAGCTCGTGAGCGTCTCTGCTGTAAGCAATGTACTTGGAACAAGGCAACCGATTGAAATGATGATTGATCTTGCACAAAAGAAAGGCGCAGTTGTGATGATTGATGCCGCACAAATGGCTGCCCATGAACCGATTGACGTACAAAAACTCAATTGCGATTTTTTAGCTTTCTCTGGCCATAAAATGTATGGTCCGACGGGAATCGGGGTACTGTATGGTAAGGAGGAACTCCTTGATACCATGCCTCCGTTTCTCGGTGGTGGCGATATGATTGCCGATGTACGCGCAGATGGTTTTTTGTGTGCGGAACTTCCGCGAAAATTTGAAGCAGGCACTCCCGCTATTGCAGAGGCGGTCGGACTACGGGCAGCAATCGAGTGGATCAATTCCATCGGCTTCGATGAAATTCAAAAACATGAGCACTCACTTCTTACACATGCTCTCGATCTTTTCCAAAAACTAAAAACCAATCAACCAATCAACGTATTAGGCCCAAGTAATCCCTCCAAGATCTCCGGCTGCATCAGTTTTACCATCGACGACATCCACCCTCATGACCTTACGCAACTGTTGAGCGAGGAAGGAGTGATGCTTCGGGCAGGACATCATTGTGCGCAGCTTCTTCATAAACATCTGAAGATCCCTGCTTCAACTCGTCTCTCGGTTGGGATCTACAACACGATGGAAGATCTCGACCTTTTCGCTACTGCATTACAGAAGGCAATCGGCAAACTAAGAACTAACCAACGAATCAACCAATAACCTCCTTATGGACCTCTACGCAGAGAATATTCTCGACCACTACCGGCACCCACGGGGAAAGGTGTCTCTTCAAAATCCGACGATTGTCCACAAAGAGATAAACCCCAGCTGTGGCGATGAATTGACGATTGAATTGATCATCAACAACGGAAAGGTGGAACAGATTGGCTGGAGCGGCGACGGCTGCGCCATCAGTCAGGCAGGCATGTCGATGGCAAGCGAAGAATGGATTGGCAAAAATCTGGAAGAGATTGATCAATTGAAGCCAACGTTCATGAATGACCTCCTCGGCGTACCCGTTGGCCCACGGCGTGTGAAGTGTGCGCTGCTTGCGCTGCATACCATGAAGAATGCCGTACGGAAGGCAAAAGGAGGGAAAGAGAGAAGCTGGACAGAGATGCTTTCGTAGAGCATAGAGGACTTGTAAACTTCCACGCACTTAGGCCGCTGTAGCTCAGGGGTAGAGCACCTCCATGGTAAGGAGGGGGTCACGGGTTCAATTCCCGTCAGCGGCTCCATGGAATTGACTTAAATAAAATTTCTTATAAAGTATCAATACTATGACAAAGCAAACCTTCGTTGCCTTTCATCTTCTCGAAGAGAACGATGATGTAGAGCTGCTCCAGGAAGTTGCGGACAATGTAGATGTAATAGATGGCATCGAACATTTTCCTGAGATGGAACATCTTTTTGGAGACGAGCGACATCTTGTTTACAGAATTCTTGAAGGAAGCAATCAAAAGAAAGTTGCTCAAGATATTTTCATCGCCGTAAGAGGAAAATCGAACGTACCTGTCAATGCTTTGCTCTATACAATAGCAGATCCTCAACTTTTTGTGACACTGGGGGAAGCTATGAGAAATTCAGAATCAATCGTGCGATATGTCACCGTGCGCGGATTCGAATTCGAGGTGCATATCTCAAGAGAAGAACATGCATTTATATTCGAGATCTATGATCGATACCAATCTTCTCCTGCAACAAGTTCAAGGGTATTGAGTCTTGGCGAATATCTTGATAAAGGTCCTGATGAAATTCCCTGTGTGAAGACATTTGCATTCTTTCCAGATGGAATCTTATCCGAAGATATTGATGATATCGGAGCAACAGATCTAGCAGGAAACGATTCTCCCGCTTTAGATGTTTCAAATGAGGAGTGGATACAAGCGGTCATCGCCGGACTAGATTTACACGGCAATAACTAAACGAACACACTCATCAATGAGAGCACCCCATTCATAATCCCCTCGATCCAGTAAATCAAAAACGGGAAGTTGAATGCCCGTTCTGCAACGAGAAGGAAAAGAAGAATAAACGGACCCTGACGTAGAAATTTCTCGTAGGCTTCATCAAAGCCAACAGGAATGAATGGTGCAATGATTTTACTGCCGTCGAGCGGAGCGATAGGAAGTAAGTTAAATGCCATCAAACCAAGATTGAGGAAGAGTGAGTTCGCAAGGATCTCCACAAGAAATTTTTGCCAGGCGATTCCCCCACTAACAGGGTGCACCAATGCATCAACGGATCCCGTGAGTGCTGCGGGGAAGAAGAATGCGAGCAAGAAAAATGCAACGAACGCGAGGATGAGATTACTCACGGGCCCTGCCAGTGCCGTGAGGGCCGTATCTCGCTTGTAATGCTTGAAGTACCGCGGATTCACGGGGACAGGCTTGCCCCATCCAAAGCCGATGAAGAGGAACATGAGTGTCCCAATGGGATCCAAATGCGCGATAGGATTGAGTGTCAGTCGTCCTTCGTACTTCGCCGTGGGGTCTCCCAGTCGATACGCGATGAGCGCATGTGCAGCCTCGTGCCACGAGAGCGCGAGAAGAATGGCGATGATGAAAGGGGGTGTGAGAAATTCCATAGCATCATCGTACCGATGAAAATTCGAAACTCGAAGTACGAAATCCGAAAATTTCGAGTTTCGCGCTTCGTTCTTCGTGCTTTCCTAGCGAGCAAGGAAACCATTGACCGACCCTGAAAGTACCTTTAAAGTACCCTCCCAATGGCTCATCGATGTGTCAAAACCGGCAAAGGAAACTCTTCGGGCAACCGCCGCAGCCACTCGCTGCGTGCAACACGCCGTGTGTTTCGTGCGAACATCCAAAAGAAGCGTGTGTTTGACCCTCAAACAGGAACATACAGAACGATGAAGGTAGCGACCTCGTACTTAAGGACATTGGCAAAAAGGATGGGTGAGGGAAGGGCGGTGTAAGTTATTGGTTGATTGGTTGACTGGTTATTCGTTATTGGTTTTTTTGAAAATGGTTCTTTCGCTATACTTCCGCGGCTACATCAGGAGAGGTCGCATAGTGGCCTAGTGCGCACGCTTGGAAAGCGTGTAGACCTGCAAGGGTCTCGGGGGTTCGAATCCCCCCCTCTCCGCCACACACTGTTTTCTGTCTTCTTTTCATCAATCACCTGTTATATCCTTGTGGCATGAAGAAGCTCATTCTTGCGTCGGCCATTCTTCTCTTAACCGCCTGCCAAGCCTCTGTCTCTGGCCAGGTAAAAGGAACACCAGAAACCACTGTTGGAGCAATCTCGGCAGGTCTCTCGCGCAGCGCGCAGGAGCAGATTGAAAATCCGGTGACCACCTTCAAGACAACAGACCGGCATATCCTCTTTAATGCGGAAATTGAAAACGTAAAAGAGGACATCCCCGTAGTTGCCTTCTGGAAGTACGGTGATGACAAAAACTACTTCACATCATATTCCGTGACGGCAAGCCCCAACTTAAATCTTGCAAAGTTTGAACTGGAAAAGGAATCGGACTGGCCGGCTGGCAGTTACACCATGGTCGTCAAGGTTGGGGACGAAACGAATGGAGATGCGAGGGCATTGCAGTTTGAGATAAAAGAATAAATCCGAAATCCGAATATCGAAATCCGAAAATTTCGGATTTCATGCTTCGTGCTTCGAATTTTCCCCCTGTGGCAAGAACGCCCACCTCACGCTACGCTACTCCCATGAAAATCTCTAAAACCTGGCTCTCCGATTTCATCACCTGGAAAGAGGATGATCCGAAGAAGATTGCCGATGCCCTCACGAAGGGCATGGGCGAGATTGATGATATTGAAGAGCAAGGAAGATTCTTAGCGCAATGCTGCGTAGGCAAAATTGAGAAACTCATGAAACACCCAAATGCAGATAAGCTCACGCTGGTGGATGTACAGACGGATAAAGGAATGAAGCGCGTGGTGTGCGGCGGAACAAACCTGCGAGAGGGTATGCTTGTTGCATTTGCACACATCGGTGCACAAGTGAAATGGCACGGTGGAGAGGTGATGGAACTTGCTCCTGTGAAAATCCGCGGAGAAGCGAGTGAAGGCATGATTTGTGCAAGTGAAGAACTGGAACTTCCGTTTGAGCCGAAGACAACGGATGGTGAAAGACCCATTGTTGATCTCACTTCGATGAATTTGAAGGTTGGCACACCACTCAAGCAGGCACTCCAGATGCATGATGTGATTTTTCATATTGATAACCACGCTATTACGAACCGTCCCGACTTGTTCTCACACATGGGCGTTGCACGCGAATGCGTTGCACTGGGTCTTGCTCTGTGGAAAAAAATAAAGGAACCAAAGGCGCCAAAGTTTCCCTCTACTCCCCTTCCGTTTGGCATAAAATCGACAATTCCAAAATTGATCCCGCGCTACCTTGGCTGCACTATCACCTTTGAGAGCACCGGTGAAACGCCACAGTGGATGAAAGATCGCCTCGCCGCGTGCGGTTGCAGATCCATCAATCTGCCGATCGACATCACCAATTATGTGCAATACGAACAGGGTATGCCACTGCATAGTTTTGATGTATCCGATCTACGCGGAACCATCACAGCGCGAACGGCAAAGAAAGGAGAGTCGATCACAACACTCGACGGTGTGAAACGTGAACTGCCGGATGGTGCGATCGTGTTGAGTGATGATGACGGCATTTTCGATCTCCTTGGCATTATGGGTGGTCAACGCAGCAGCACAAAGGATTCCACGCGCACTATCTATCTTCACAGCGCAATTGTGGATGGCGCAAGTATTCGCAAAGCCATTATCGCAACGGGACACAGGACAGATGCCGCAACAATCTACGAGAAAGATATTCCGCCAGTCACGGCCGAAAAAGGTTTCTACCGCGCATTGGAGCTTTTCTTAGAACTCGTCCCCGGTGCACGCGTGACATCCAAACTGAAAACGTGGGGAATGAACGGAACGCCCAAAACATTGCCCGTTGAAACAGCAACGATTGAACGCATGATTGGCGAAGCCATTCCACAGAAGAAAATAAAAGATATTCTGACAAGCCTTGGCTGCACGGTAACTGGGTCTGCAAAAAAACTGACGGTAAAAACACCGCTGCACAGAAAGCATGACCTCGTCGAAACATCGGATATGATTGAAGAGATTGCACGCATCTTCGGCTACAACAAAATACAAAAAAGCATGCCACAGGCGGACATTGCTCCTCCGCCGCGGGATGCTCGCATGAAGAGTATTCGTGCATCGCTCAAAGAGGATGGATGGATAGAACTCGTGAACCTTGCATTCGTGAGTCCCGATCTTCTTAGGAAGGCAGGGTTGGACCCCAGAGCGGCAGCGGCTATTCAAAATCCACTTGGGGAAGAGCTCTCCCTCATGCGTCCCAGCTTGCTTCCTTCTCTCCTCGATGTCGTGAAGCGTGAACTGCCGAGACAGCGAAATCGTCTTTTGGCATTTGAAGTAGGAAATATCTTTCGTGCAGATTGCTCCGAGCAAAAGGAACTCACCTGCGTTCTTGCGACCAAAAGCGAACCGGGCCTTCTGCATCATCCTTTTCTTCTCCTCAAACGTGATCTTGCAGAAGCGCTCAAACGTGCAGGTCACATGGTTACTTTCATACGAGAAAAAGCGGAAACAACATGGATGCATCCTGGACAAACAGCAGATATGTTTGTCGATGGGAAGAAGATCGGCACCATCACGACACTCCATCCGCAGATCCAGCATACGTTCGGATTTGATCATCCCGTTGCATGTGCTGCACTCAACTGCGATACACTCCTCGCATGTGTACCCCTCACTATGGCGACATCTGCGCTCCCGCCGTTCCCGTCTGTGACGTACGACGAAACGCTCTCCCTCAAAAAGGGGACGTCTATGAGCTCCCTCCTTCGTACACTAAAGGATCCCCTGCTTGCACACGTCGAAACGGTGGATCTGTATAAACGCGGTGATGATGAGCGCATTACACTGCGATTTACGTACCGTGCACCAGACCGCACGCTCACAGAAGCAGATGTTCTGCCCGTGCATGGTAAAATGGTGGCTCTGCTCAAATCTGCATGAAGATTTACACAAAGACCGGCGATAAAGGCGCGACAAGCCTGTTCGGCGGCGACCGTGTTTCCAAAGCGTCTGTCCGGTTGCATGCATACGGCACCATTGACGAGCTGAATGCACTTCTTGGCGTCGTTCTTGCGAGAGAGGATCTTCCAGAAAATGTACGCCGTGAGTTAGATGAAATCCAGCACGTCCTTTTTCTGCTTGGTACAGATCTGGCAACACCACTCAAAGAACATATGAAGGTCCCACGGATGGAAATGGATCGTACAGTGACGCTGGAACGATGGATTGATGCACACACGCAGGATCTCCCAGAACTCACCACCTTTATTTTGCCGGGAGGGTCCGACGTTGCAGCCTTGCTCCATCAAGCACGTACTATTTGTAGACGAGCGGAACGCTGGCTTGCGGAGCTGATGCAAAACGAAGAGATCAACACTGCTGCCATCATCTATGTAAATCGTTTGAGTGATTATTTGTTTACCGCCGCACGCGCTTCCAACAAGTCATTACACATTGAGGATAGAACCATCAGGATACGGCAGGAAGCGCAACAGGGTACGCAAAATTAAGGTACACAAAGAAGGCGAACAGTAGTGCAAGCGGAAGCGTGATGACGATGAAGAGGGTCATGGAATGCATGCCACGACGCGTGAGGCCACCGTACAGACTGGTCCCGCCATACACCATGGCACACAAGATGAGCGGAAGATCGAGCGAATTCACAACGGGAATCCATGATGCTGCCGTCCCGTCACGATGAAGAAGCACCGCACCGCACAGAGCGATGAGGGCAAGAACGTAAAACAAGACAGCGCTGATGCGGTGAACGGATTCAAGCATGACCGGATGATATTCCTTGTCTTCATAAAAGGGTAGCAGGTGGCAAGGTAGCACGATAAAAAAACTTGCCGCCCGCACAACCTGCAATGTGTTACTTAAGCTTCTTCTGTACAGCAATCCTCTTTCTTCCCTGTGCACGGCGGCGCTTTAAGACCTTGCGGCCTGTTGGACTCTTACTCCGAGCCAAAAACCCGTGCTTGCGGAGACGCCGACGCCATCGAAGTTTTCCTAACATGACCGGGGCATTGTAGAGGAGAGATACTGGCTTGCCAACACCTTCGTAGCAGCGAGCCAGGGCTCGCTGCTAGCGGCAGCTCCGGAGCTGCCGCTACGGAGAGGGGTGATATTTCGCATAGCCTTTGGCCTTTGGTATTTTTCCCTTACACTTGCCTCGATGTACACCATAAACCGCCTCGCATCCGGCCTTCCTATTCTTACGGCCCCCGTAGACGGCACTGCAGCGGTGACAGTTTTGGTCTTTGCGGGCGCAGGGTCACGCTACGAGACAAATGCGGAGCGCGGCATAAGTCACTTTTTAGAACACATGTTCTTCAAAGGCGGAGGAAAGTACACGTCGGCGGCGCAGGTCAGTATGGCCATTGACTCAGTGGGCGGCGATTTCAATGCATTTACCGGAAAGGAATATGCAGGCTACTACGTAAAGGTAGAAGCGACCCATGCGGAACTGGCATGCGATGTGCTCTCGGACATGTTGATCCATGCAACGTTCCCGCAGGATGAAATAGAAAAAGAACGCGGCGTGATTATTGAGGAATACAGGATGTACCAAGACACACCCATGTACCAGGCAGGATGGGATTTTGAACAGCTCCTTTTTGGGGATCAGCCTCTCGGGTGGGATACCATCGGAACGGAAGCTGTGATCCGTTCCGTGAATCAAGAAGACTTCATGCGTCACAAGAACGAGTTTTATACACCCGATAATCTCGTCGTCACATTCGCGGGGAACATCACAGAGAAGGATGCGATGAAACTGGGCGAGACATATTTTGGAGCGGTGGGAGGCAAGAAAGCCCGCGCATGGGAGCCGCTTGCCGCCTGCCCACAGGAACGCTTGTTCCTCCGCTCAAAGCCAACAGAGCAGGCACACCTTGTCTTAGGCGTACAGGGAATTTCCTCACAAGATCCAAATCATTTTGCACAGAAAATTCTGGCCGTTGTTCTAGGTGGCTCCATGAGCTCACGTATGTTCTTGAACATCCGCGAAGCAAAAGGGATGTGCTACTACATTTCCACATCGACGGATAATTATATGGATGCAGGAATTTTGTCGACTCGCGCTGGCGTGGATCAAGCGCGTCTTCATGAAGCCATCACCTTGATCCGTCATGAATATGACGTGTGTGCAAAAGATGGCATTACAAAAGAGGAATTGAAACGCGGTAAAGATTATCTGAAAGGAAAAATTACATTGTCCCTAGAAGACAGCGAAGAACGTGCGCATTTTTATGGAAAGCAACAGCTCCTCTACCCTCATGTCCGTGACATTCAGGAATACATGGAGGAGATCGACCGTGTAACGCTGGAACAAGTAAATGCACTCGCAAAGACGCTGCTCACAACCGAGAAACTCCGTCTTGCGGTGATTGGGAAGGAGGATAATAAAAAGACTTTGTTGGATCTTTTATCGTAATGAGTAAAAGAATAAGAGTAAGAGGTTCTATATCCTATTATTCTACTATTCTCTTGCTCTATTATTCTTCGTCCGTTTCCTCTACCATCCTCCCGCTTCTTCATTTCCCACCGATGGAACGTACCCTCATTCTTTTAAAGCCTGATGCTGTAAGCGGCCGCTTCTGCGGCAAGGTCATCACGCGTTTTGAAGACGCAGGATTTAAGGTGATCGGCTGCAAAATGATGCACCCTTCCCCAGATGTGTGGCGTGAGCACTACGCACACGTTGCCGATAAACCATTCTACCCGGAGATTGAAAAGTTCATGTCGTCCAAGCCCGTCATTGCTCTTGCGCTGGAGGCAGAGAATGTCATCGCGACGATGCGCGACATGTTGGGTGTGACCGATAGTCGCAAGGCAGCACCAGGAACAATCCGCTCAGAATTTGGAACGGATATGATGATCAACGTCGCCCATGCGTCGGATAGTGCAGAGACGGCGGAGAAGGAGATTAAAAGATTCTTCAAGGATGAGGAGTTGTTTTCGTACTAGCGAAGAAGCGGCTTGCGATGAGCGGATAGCGGATAGTAATTTTATGGTGCTATTCGCTACACGCTTATCGCTCCAGCAGTACTTCTTCTGCTTTTTCCAGCTGCGGATCTACATCATTCTCATAATCTTTGGTCGTGCGTTTTACAACGATGTCCGGCGTCACACCTTTTTTGCCGAGGTTCAAACCATTGGGCGTAAGCCACCGCGCGATTGTGACACGAAGGCTTGCTCCACCGGGAAGGTCGATCACTTCCTGTACAGTCCCCTTTCCGAAGCTCTGTGTGCCAACGATCGTTGCACGTTTATGGTCCTGCAGTGCACCTGCGACGATTTCCGATGCAGACGCAGAGCCCTCATTGATGAGCACAACCATAGGAACGTTTGGAAGAAGTGGCTGGCCATTCACAAAATGTGTCTCCAGGTCGGCATCGCGGCGCTGCACTTCTACAACCTTCCCTTCTTTAAGGAACATCGACACAATATCAACGGCGGCATCGAGGAGGCCCCCGCCGTTGAAGCGCAAATCCAGCACAAGGCCTTGTATCTTCTTCGGATCCAGTGCCGTCATTGCTTTTCGCATTTCATGCACGGATTCATCCCCAAAGAAATTGAGTTCGATGTACGCGATGGATCCTGACTCTGTTTCGATCACTTTTGAATCGACGCTCGGAATGTGGATACTGTCGCGGACGATGGTGAAATCGAGCGGCTCGGCTTCTGCATCGCGGTACACCGTGAGCGTCACGCTCGTCCCTTTCTTTCCGCGAATTTTTGCGACAACTTCATCCAGGCGCATGCCTGCGATATCTTCACCATTCACCTTCGCGATGATGTCCTGCGGAAGAAGCCCTGCCTTTGCCGCCGGTGAAGACTTGATGGGAGCAACGACAATGATCACGCCATCGCGTAACACAAGTTCTGCACCAATCCCTTCTAAGTCGCCTGAAAGAGCAGACTGGAACTCACGATTTTCAACCGGCGTCATGAAGACGGTGTAGGGATCTCCAACCGCTTCCACCGCACCGTGCACGGCACCATATACCATGTCATTAATTTTCAGTTCATCGGGCGCAATGTAGTACGTCTGCAATCTCTTCCAGACATCCCAGAGGATCGTGAGATCTACCTCTTGTTCAGGATCCGCAAGAACTGTTTGACCGCTGCCTGTTTGTCCCGCATAAAAATGGGCAAGTGTGGAATGAGTCAGTTCCTGCTGGTGCCGTACATAGCTCATGCCACCGGCAACGCCAAGAAGCAGCGTGAAAAGCGGCAAAAGAACGATGGCTGTTGTTCGGAAGAGGGATTTCATGGAGTGCGGCGTTTCTCTGAAGCAGGTAGAATAGTGACATGACAAAGAAAAAGAATCCAGCGCAGGATGAAGGCGTGAGGACGGCGAATGTGCCTGTTGCAAAACGCCCTGCAAAAAGAATTTCATCGGCCAAGAAGACGAAGGTGCACGTGCACAAAGGAATGACCGTGGGTGTCATAGTGGAGCAGTACCCACAAGCAAGTGAAATTTTGGCACAGTACGGTCTGCACTGCTTTGGCTGCAGCGCGAATACACTGGAGACACTGGAGGAAGGATGTACAGGGCACGGCTTCGATGAACGTGATATCGAAAATTTGGTAGAGGACATCAATACGATGATTGAAACCATGCCTCCACGACCGCAAACACTCACCATCACCCAACCTGCGAGCGAACAGATTAAAAAGATTGCTACCGATCAAGGGAAAAGTGGGCAGGGTCTCTCGGTTCTTGCTGATGAGCACGGTGGGTTCTTCATGGAATTTCGCGATGAACCGGAATTGGGAGATAAAACCTTTCTTGGAGAAAGCACTCCCGATGTCCGCGTGTTTGCATCCATCCTCACCCTGCAACGCATTGGCGGATCGGTCATCGATTTCCGTGAAGGACGGTTCAAATTGGATCTTGAAAGCTCTGACATGGCATGTAGGTGTGGAGGGAAGTGTGATTGTACATCGTAAACTGATACATATTCTACGAACCCCGCAGGCGGGAACGCCTGCGCTGGTTTTTCCATATAAAACCAGAGCGGGCCTTCGGCCCGCGATTTCATGCATGTACAATACCTCTATGACGAAATTGCCCGCCCGCCTCGAGAAAAAACTCGCAGAGATTTTCCCACGCGCAAAGGAGCGAGAAAAATTTGTTGCAGAAGCTTTAGAGAAAGCACTGGAATCTGTCACCGTAACAGATCCTTCTGTGCCCCAGATGATCGGTGGCACACTGCATCTCTTTACAGATGGAGGCTCGCGCGGAAACCCAGGACAAGCCGCCATCGGCTGCATCCTGGTGGATCCTGAAGGAACACTGCTGGAAGAGCACATGGAACGCATTGGCATAGAAACAAACAACGTCGCGGAATATCGTGCACTCATTGCGGGCCTCAAGCTTGCTCTCAATTATCTCCCGAACCGCCTTATCTGCCATATGGACTCCGAACTTGTCGTCAAACAACTGAATGGAGAATACCGCGTAAAAATGCCGACACTGGCACCGCTTGTAGAGGAAATTCATGAACTCACGCTGCAATTTCCGGATGTCGTCTTTAAGCATATTCCACGGGCAGATAACTTTCGGGCAGACAGCCTGGTCAATAGAGCACTCGACAGCGAGTAGAGGTCAGAAGGCAGAAGGCAGGAAGCAGAAAGTTGAGATACTGACCTCAGACTTCTGATTTCTGATTTCCTTTTTCTACCAGTACAATTCGCTCGTGCACAAATTCCATCCGCGTCTCGGCCTTTTCATCATCGTCACATCCTTCTTCATCGCACTCCCCGTCCACGCCGCGTCCTCCATCACATACACCTATAAACATTTTCTCTTTACCATTCCTATCCAAAAAACATGGAATGTACCGAAGGAGCAATGGTTCTTTTATGACGTTCCCGCAGAGCCAATGTTCTGCAGCACAAGTTGTGATGGCATCGCGCCACCTGTTGGATGGAGTACAAAAAAGATGGAAGGGTGGAATGAGGATGCCATTCGGCAAACTCTTCAGGAAAAGATCGCCCAACAACTCGATCGTGCTGCAGGATCTGTGATCATTGGAAAAAATTCATCGGGAACCATCACATTCGATGGCATTGGGCTTCCTGGTCGTACCGTGGATATGGATACAACCGTACGGATGACAATCCAGGCGCTCAAAGAGGATATTGATCGCATCCTTTTGCCCGTCACAGAAATTCAACCATCCATCACGGTGACAGATGCCGAGCTTGCAGCGAGTGGCATAAAAGAAGTGGTAACTGTTGGCGAATCGGACTTCAGTGGTTCTACGAAGGGTCGTAAACATAACATCCGTACGGGTCTCCTTAAATTTAACGGTCATCTTATTCCAAAAGATACGGTCTTTTCCTTTAATGAAGTGCTGGGGCCCGTCACCGCGGCAGCGGGGTATTTGAAAGAATTGGTTATCCAAGGTGATCGCACCGTGCCCGATTACGGCGGTGGGCTCTGTCAGGTGGGCTCGACGTCGTACCGTGGCGTGTGGGAGTATGGCTTCCCTATCACGCAACGCAAAAACCACAGTTACATGGTGCACTACTACAGCCCCCAAGGGACGGATGCGACAATCTATCCACCAAACGTTGATATGAAATTCCTCAATGATTCACCGGGTGCACTTCTCATCCAGACAGCGATGGTGGAAGAAGAGAACCATGCATACTTCATATACTACGGCACGAAGGATGCGCGTACGACGGAAATATTCGGACCATACACCTGGAGTCAAACCGCTGCACCCACAGAAAAAAGGATCGAATACACAACGGATATTCCGCCCGGAACGCAAAAGAAACTCGGTGAACGTGTGCCGGGGATGTCCGTCTCATGGTTCCGCTCTGTTGTTATGCCATCTGCAACAGGATCCATCATCACAGAAACATATTCTGTGTATCAAGCGCGTCCCCTCTTCTACCAAGTGGGCGTTACCGCGGAGGAGCTCCCTGCCCTCATTGGGACCGGGAGTGTCGTGCCCACGAGTGATGCAACGATGGACGTAAATTCCTGAAGAAGGGATGGATCGAGAGAAGGTAAACATCGCAACGAAGATTCTTCGATATTCCACAAAAGCTCCCGTGCGCCAGCAGAAAGAGCACGTCCTGCGGGATCTTCTTCTTGCAAACAAATTCCTTCAAAGCGCCTGCTCACGACGAGTGGATCCTGTGAAGACAACGGAACATGTGTGATGATGGAATGGCGCAAGGACGGCAACGTGCCGATCTCATGGAAGAATGCGAGTGCAAATGCACTGAAGAGGAATGCAGGCGGGTATGTTTTTTGGAGCGTGAGAAAGTCAGAAGCAAGATGAAACAATGTTGGCACGGGTGTTGCATCTTCAAGATGTTTAAGCAGGAGGTTGACCATCTGCTCTGCTGCCAGAAAGCGCGCAAAATCCTTGCGACAGGCATCGTGACTATCAATGCACACAGCGCGTGCCACCGTATAGCTAGATCCACTCTCTGCAAGTTCCACGGTGACATACTGTAAGGGAAGCAAACTCCCTCCATGCCTGCTTGTAAGTTTTCGTACGGCTCGCGCGCGCGCGGCAATGCGTCCGAAATCTTTCGTGAGGAGGATGCATAATCGATCCGCCTCGCCGATATCATGTGTTTTGAGGATCAAAGCCTCCGTAGAACGTGTGTATCCCATGACTATAACGAGGAGAGCGTCGGTTTTTTCAGCCGTGTCCAAAGTCCGAAGAAGGAACCAATCAATGCAAGCACGGGGAGAAGGATGATTTCCAGCGCGGCAATCCAAGGACCCAGCATGAAGAGTGTGTACTGGAACATACGTGTCCATGGCGCAAAGAGTCCCGTCGCGCTAAAACTGGGGAGGAACGCGGGAATCGCATACAAAACACCCGCAAGAAAGCCTCCTGCGAGGAGGAGCGCAATGAACATGAGAAGAAGGACTTCGATACAGAAGGGGATGAGGATCGTAAGCGGCGTTGCCCCAACGAGTGTCTGCACGAGAATTTCTTCGCTACGTAGCAGTGCACGACGACCAACAAGTTCGATGATGACGAAGAGAAGCACGAGGGTAATAAGCGCAACCGTGACAATAAGGAAAGAACGGATGGCGAGCGTCGCAGCAATGAGCTTGTGGATCTGGTCTTCCTGGTCTGTTGATTGTGAAAGGAAGTTGGGATTCACCGTGTCGCGATACACAGGATCATTCAGGAACTGACGCAGTGTTCCATAATCTTCCAAGTGTTTAAGGCGCACGCCCATGGTATCTGGAAAGGGATTTTGAATGGCAAACTTTTCGAGGAAAGCGATGAGTTGTGGGTCACGAATACGCTGTTTTTCAAATGCCTCTTCACGGCTTACAAAGACAACATCCTCTACGTATGGTTCTTTCGCCAAGTTACTACGCAGGGTCGCAATATTGGTGAGGGATGCGCCGTCGATAATCTCCAACCGTACATCTGTACGCTCACGCAGGAGCGACATGGCACTGTGAATACCAAGCGTAAAGAGGATGAGGACCTGGATGATGAAAAGCACGCCAAAGAGCGCACCAATACTTGCACCCCATCCTGGCTCACGCAGAGCACTGGTAAGACCGCGCCGAACGCCACGAAAAAAAGTGGAGGATGGAGCGGGGGTACGGGGGAGCATGGGGATATTGTAAGGTTTCAAAGGCCAACTACCAAGTATCAAACAAAAAGAAATCAATAATTTTCAATAGATTGAAAATTGTTTGTCATTTTGCCTTTGTTATTTGGTATTTACGCAATCATGCGTTCTGCTGCATCCTTACACTCCCGGATGTGCTCATTGGTTGGATCCAAATCCGCAGCACGTTCTAAGAGAAGTTTTCCCTTCAGAACATCGCCGGATTCCAAGTGTGCCGTTGCAAGGTCGCACATGATGAATGAGTCATCGGGATCGAGGTTCAATGCACGTTCTAGCGTGACAATTCCTTCAACTGTTTTGCCCGTGCGGAAAAGGGCCCATCCAAGAAGGCGCAATGTATCCGGATGATTGGGAAGAAGTTGATTCGCAATTTTAAGATGATCGTAGGCAGAAACCCAATTCCTTTGGATCATGCACACTTCTCCAAGGACAGCATGACCAATGGCGCTCTTCTCATCCAGCTGTACTGCCTGCAGTGCCGCAAGACGAGCCCTCTCATATGCTTCCCGCGCAAGTTCATTCTCGGCAACTTCTTCCAGCGCCGGGACATTATTGGGGTCTTCTAAGAGAACTGATTCCAAAAGGACGATGGCTTCTCCATTCTTTCCATCCATTTTCAATTCTTCCGCCTCCGAAAGAAGGCGGGCAATGCGTTCGTGATGAAGTGATGATGACATGGAGGAAAGTAAGTATAGCACACTGCGTCAAGCGCGTTTTCTAGCTCCCCATAAGAAATCGTATGAAGGTACTCAAAATCATAAAGGATCCGCTAATAATGGCGAGCCCGATGAGCGACGATTTCATGAGTGTCTTTCCTTTTGTAAGTACGGACTCCTGTCCGCCGGATGCCGTCATGTACATCGCACCGATGAGGAACACCGCAACAACGATGAATACGGCGAGACCATGGATGATGATGATCACCGTATTCATAATGGCCGGAATGGACGAACTGACACCCGTGGAAATGGTCACGGTATGGTTGTTCATTGACGGGTTGACCGCGAAAGCAAGCTCCGGAAGGAGCAGGAAGAGCGATGTCACAAGAGGGAGAAACCGCATATCTGCAGAGTAGCTTAGCGTTTTACGCTATAAGCGCCAGCGGTTGCAGCCCGAAGGACGGGGCACTACACTGTGTGTCTCATGCAGGATTTTGGATTCTCGACCCGTGAACTCGGCGAGCGACACAGGCGTTCTCGCCATGAAAAAAGATCTTCCCGCAGATCTCCTCTTCTCGCAAAAGGGCGTGACTGGAAGGATGCACTCATTCGGTGGATAAAAACACCACGCACACGCCGCGAATGGAAAATCCTCTTTTTCAAAACGTGTGGATGGGGTGCAGGGGCGCTCGTTCTTTTCTTACTTATCATTTGGTTTACGCTTCCAAATATTGATGACCCAAAAACTCTTTTTGCGTCTCAAAGTACCGTTATTGCGGACAGAAATGGAGTGGAGCTCTATCGTGTTTTTTCCGGTCAGGATCGGACCTACATCCCTTTTGACCACATCAGCAATGGCGTCAAGAAAGCAACCATCGCCATTGAAGACGAACGCTTTTTAGACCGCGGATGTTTTGATGTCATTGGTTTTAGTCGCGCTGTGTTGAGCCAATTTTTACCAGGCATCTTGGTGCGATCCGGAGGATCTACTCTCACGCAGCAATTTGCAGGGAATGCGCTTGTTGGTCGTAATCGAAGTGTTGTTCGCAAAGTACGCGAATATATGTTGGCATGTGAACTGGAACGAAAATACAACAAAGACCAATTACTAGAACTCTACCTAAACTGGATTCCGTACGGAGAAAATGCCTATGGTGTTGAGCAGGCATCGCATAGGTATTTTGGAACGGGTGCCGTTGCGTTATCCCTCGCACAGTCGGCCGTTCTTGCGGCACTCCCCCAACGGCCATCCTACTTTAGCCCGTATGGAAGCCATGTTCGCACAACCGTAACAGATGATGTCTACGCGGACATTGTGCGTGGTAAGATTACCGAAAGCAGTGATATTTCGGATCGTGATGTCACGATCGGCCTCCTCGGGCAGGACATCGGAACAGGGTCCCATCTTGTGTACGTGGGGGGACGCACGGACCAGGTGCTCGACAATATGCAAAAGTTGGATTTGATTACCGAAAAAGAAAAGGTGAAAGCGCTGGCGGACCTAAAAGTGATGGTCTTCACGCGCACGCGAGAAAATATCCGTGCACCGCACTTTGTTCTTGCCGTGCGGGATCAGGTGCAATCGCTCTTGAATAATGTGGATGAAGAGACCCTGAATCAGGGAGGATTTACTGTGACGACAACACTCGACTGGCGACTGCAGGAAGTGGCGGAGAAGATCATTAAGGGAAAACAAAAGGAATTACTGGATCGCTTTGGTGCGCACAATGCCGCACTTCTCAGCATGAACCCAACGACACGGGAAATTCTGGCATACGTCGGGAATGTGGATTACGAGAGCGGTACGAGCGAAGGAAAAATCGACATGGTCATGGCACCACGCCAACCGGGTTCCAGTTTTAAGCCCTTCATTTATGCAAAAGCATTTGAGAATGGGTTTAATCCTGCAACCGTCATTTATGACGTACCAACAAAAATAGGTGATGACCAGCCAGACAACTACGACGGAACGTACGAAGGGTTGATGTCCATGCGAACGGCTCTTGCCCACTCACGCAATGTGCCTGCCGCAAAAACATTCTTCCTCGCAGGAGGAGAAGACCAGATTCTGCCTTTCGTCGAAAGTATAGGAATAACGACGCCATCAAAACAGAAGGAGGAGATTGAAGCCAAGCGCGGAACATCCTTTGACTACGGCTGGCCGCTGGCCTTGGGTGCTGCCGAAGTGCCGCTCTATGAAATGGTCCAGGGCTACGCAACGTTCGCAGATGGAGGAATGTACAGACCCCCCGTGACGATCCTCAAAATTACGGACCGTCAGGGAAACATTTTGTACCAAGCGAAGGAAGCGAAAGATAAACAGGTGCTAGACCCACGCATTGCCTATCAAATCAGTTCTGTATTGAGTGATAACAATGCGCGTCCGGCAAACCAGTACTGGAAAGATACCCTTACGGTCCCCGGTATTACCGCAGCTGCAAAAACAGGAACGAGTAACAAGTGTTTAGAGAGGGACAAAAACGGCGGCTGCACAAACCGCAGGCCGGAAAGTAACTGGACGATGGGCTTCTCCCCGACGCTTGTTACAGGTGTGTGGGTCGGCAACGCCACAAGCCAGTCGCTTGCACCAAAAGCAGATGGCCTCTCCAGCGCTGCCCCGATGTGGAAACAATTCATGATATCCGCACACAAGATTTTGAAGGCGTCAGGTGCGCCATTCCCACGACCAGACGGACTCATCGAGCCACAAATTTCCAAGCTCTCCGGTGAACTCCCGACAACATGTACTCCCGTTGAACTACGTCGATCGGACTTGTTTCTGGATGATCATCCACCGACGAAAGAAGACCCTGCGTGCCAGCTCCTTAAAGTGGATAAGGTGACAAACCTACTGGCATCCGCCGCATGCCCGGAAGATGCCGTAGAGGAAAAAGCATTCTTTCTGCCAAGCAGTGAACAGCCACTCCGCTGGCCTCTCTGGGAACAGTCCGTACAGAGCTGGGCAAAGAAGGAAATGGAGAAATGGAATGCATCTCCCGATCACAGTGGATCAACTCTTCCCCTCCCTCTCGCGCCGACGGAATCGTGTGACCCTGCAAAGACACCGGGCCGCAGTGAGACCCCTACCATTTCCATTCTCACACCGTCGGAGGGTGCGAGTATGACCTTCCCCGCATTCCAGGCAGACGTGCATATCGGCTCCCTCGCAAAAATTTCCAAAGTGGAATTCTTCGTGGATGACTTAAAAATCCGAACGGAGGAAAATCCTCTCTCGAAGAATCTGACAGTGAGCATTCGCATGCCAAGGAATGCGAAAAAGGAAGGTAATCATGTCCTGAAAGTGAGCGTGACGAATGAATACTTCACGGAAGCACACGAATCCGTCTCGTTCACGTTTGGGGAAGAGCTGAAAGCACGCGAACAACCATAATGATCACGAACGTACATTCGTGTGCACTTCGTTCACGTCATCATCTTCTTCTAGAGCATCGATCAGTTGTTCCACGCGCTCCATCATTGCATCATCGATCGTCAGTGCATCTTTTGGGAGGTACTGGAGCCCTGCGGATTCGATCGTGTATCCCTTTTGCTTGAGCACATCACGTACAGCTGCCCACTTGGACATCGTGGTGATGACTTCAAAATGATCATTTTGCGATGAAAAATCATCGGCACCCAGATCGATGAGTTCCCATTCGACTTCTTCGATCTTCTCCGAAGGAATGCCGGAGGCGACGACCACACCTTTTCGTTCGAACATCCACGCGACCGACCCACTTTCCGCAAACCGTCCTCCGTTTTTCGTGAGGATGAGCTTCACATTTGAGAGTGTTCGGTTTTTATTGTCTGTGAGGCATTCAATGATGAACGCCGATCCACCTGGGCCATATGCCTCGTACACTACTTCCGCCATCTGCTCCCCTTTTAACTCTCCTGTTCCCTTCTTGATGGCACGATCAATGTTCTCATTCGGAACATTTTCCATTTTGGCATTGTCGATGGCCGTTCGGAGTGCCGTATTAGACGAAGGATCCCCACCCGCGCGCGCGGCAATTTCGATCAACCGTGCATGCCGCGTGTAAATCTTCCCGCGCTTCGCATCGCTTGCGGTTTTTTTGACCCGGATGTTATGCCATTTGCTGTGGCCGGACATAGGAAAGAGTGTATGAGGTGATGATTATATCGAAGAAGCGCGTAGCGGCTAGCGTTTAGCGTATAGCAAATATAAAAAAGCTAACCGCTACCCGCTGATCGCTATTCACTATTTCCTGTACGCCAACATCGCCATAAACCTCGCTCGCTCAATTGCTGTCTTCAACATTTTCTGGTGCTTTAAGCACACGCCCGTGTAGTACCGCGCGCGGATGTTTCCGAAGTAGTCGATGTATGGCTTGAGCGTGGGGTAATCCTTATAATCGAAGTACTGCACTTCGGTGCCGCAGAAGGGACACTTCTTTTGTGTAAGCGGAGTCTGTTGCTGCTGCTGTTTTTGGTTCTTGGCCATGGTTAGATGGAAAGGTCGGAATCGGACAAAAGTTTATCCAGTTCGGTATCGATGGATCCGGCGCTCATCTTTGGTGCGGGTGCTTTCTTCTCTTTCTTCTTTGCCTCCATGCGCTTTGCTTCCACTTTTGCCTTCGCCTTCACGCGCTCTTCGACCTTCTCTGCCTTTTCGCGTGCACGCATTTCGGTCACGGTCTCACGGTTCTTCAACCACTCTTCATACTTGGCGGCATAACTGACGGCCTCGTACCCTTTGGGAGGAATAACGATGAGATGCCGTAGCACTCCTTTTTCCAAACGCAGGGCAGTATCCAATGCACGGATTTTGGAGGGATCCGCATCGATGTAATACACCGTGAACTTTCCTTCCATGTGTCCGCCAATTTTGTACGCAAGTCCGCGCTTACCCCAACTATCTTTAAAGACAACCTTTGCGCCTACTTCCAAAAGAAGCGCATCGATGTCCTTTGTCAGTTGCGCTTCGGCTTTTTCCATCAAATCCGGCTGCGTCATGACGCAGAGCTCGTAGATCTTTGTCTCTTCCGATGATGGAACAAGGGTGGGCATAGTTCATGGGAGATGCTGCTGCGGCATAGTCCGAAGACGTAGCCGAGGAGCGAACCGGGAGCGCACTCTAACGTGAGGATTTTGGGGAGTCAAGAAAAAAGCCCCGCGTTAGCGGGGCCCGGGCTCTTTTCTTTTGTTGAGGATCCTTCGAATTGCAAAACACCCGATGATGAACCAGAAAATCTCTAGAACTGGAGCTTGGAAAAAGCCTTTGTAGAACCCAGATGATCCCAGGCAGACCGCCCCGAACAGTTGCATGAACTGATAGGACAATCTTGTGCCCAGAACCTTTCCCCAGGAAAGAAGAACGTAGGCAACAATCAAGGTCATGGTGCCGATCCACCCGAGTGTCTCAAAAAAGAGTGCCATCACGATCGCATCCTCCGATGATGGGAAGAGAGCAGAGTTTCCGAAGAAGAAGTTTCCTCGGCCGAGCATTATACACCACCCTTCGACTTCGCTCAGGGCAAGCGAGCCACTAAAAATCTCCCTTTCCTCCCTTGACGCAGCTTTTTCGGCTCACTAAGATACCCCAGCTGTGAGAACGCCACTCCATTCTTTCGTGGCTTCACGCTCCACCAAATAAACTTGGGAGCGTGTGACTCTTCCCGCTTGGGACGAGCCTCACACACGCTCCTTCACAGCATCGTGTAGTAGAGATATGAACGTCCAACTCTATAAATTTGAGTTTAAAACGTGGTTTGGTATTCGCCACGCAAAATAAGGAATCTACACTATCGGTCACTTTAAGATGACCAAATCAAAATCTTTTTGAAGAGTTTGATCCTGGCTCAGAGTGAACGCTAGCGGTGCGCCTAACACATGCAAGTCGAGTGGGTTTAGACCCACGGCGAACGGCTGCGTAACACGTTGGAACCTGCCCCGAACTCAGGGATAACCCGCCGAAAGGCGGAGTAATACCGGATGCCCTCGCAAGAGGAAAGATTTTTCGGTTCGGGAGGGGCCTGCGGCCTATCAGCTAGTTGGTAAGGTAACGGCTTACCAAGGCAATGACGGGTAGCTGATCTGAGAGGATGATCAGCCAGAATGGAACTGAGACACGGTCCATACTCCTACGGGAGGCAGCAGTTAGGAATCTTCCGCAATGGGCGAAAGCCTGACGGAGCGACACCGCGTGAAGGATGAAGTCATTTTTTGACGTAAACTTCTGTTCTGAGGGACGAAATTTTTGACGGTACCTCAGGAGAAAGCATCGGCTAACCCTGTGCCAGCAGCCGCGGTAAGACAGGGGATGCAAGCGTTACTCGGAATTACTGGGCGTAAAGCGTCTGTAGGCGTCTTTTCAAGTCTGGGGTAAAAACGCGGGGCTCAACCCCGCGATCGTCCCGGAAACTGACGAGATTGAGCTATGCAGAGGTACCTGGAATGCCATGAGTAGGGGTAAAATCCGTAGATACATGGTAGAACGCCAAAAGCGAAGGCAGGGTACTGGGCATATGCTGACGCTGAGAGACGAAAGCGTGGGGAGCAAAGGGGATTAGATACCCCCGTAGTCCACGCCCTAAACGATGCGTGCTCGGTGTAGGACATTTTCAATTGTGTTCCGTGTCTTAGCTAACGCGGTAAGCACGCCGCCTGGGAAGTACGGTCGCAAGACTAAAAC